>DATEHX010000022.1:0-3776 GCA_035279345.1 Pyrinomonadaceae bacterium
GTGGCGAGGGCCACCGCCAAAACGATCACCACTAGTAATCCGAAATCGTAAACGGAGCGCGACCGGTCTTTCATACGAAAGTGTCCTTTCAACTCTGGTTGTTTAACTAAACTGCGTGGGATAGAACGATTGCCTTAGAAAAAGGCGGAACGGTGTTACGCAACGCGGCGCGAATATAATTAAAGTCGAGCGCTGAATGCAATAGAGACAGTTCGCCACAGACGAACACGGACGATCACAGAGAGATAGTTAACTGTGTGTTCGTCCGTGTTCGTCTGTGGCTCAAATTAGCCCTGCCACACGCCGTTGCGGGCGTTGTCCGCCAAACGTTTTGCGTCCGGCAATGCGTCGAGGGCGCGCAGGACTTGAACGTCACTATCGAGCAACACGCGGGCGCCGGCGTCGTTGGAATAGGACGCGGTGATGATCTCCTGCCGGAGCCTCAATTTTGCGAACTCCAACTCTTCATCGATCTGCGCGGGCTGAAGCTGGTTCTCGGGATGCGTGCGGACGAAGTTGCGAAACGCCTCCAAGACACGATCCGAGATCGCAAAATCCGTCGGCTTCGGGTTCTTCCCGTACTGCACCTTCTCAATCTTGTACGGCTCCAACCCCGGCACAACTCCCGCCGCCAAATGTCTCGTGAAATGAAACGCGGCTTCAGCAATACGCAAACGCACTGGCGTCGTGGCCGCTTCCTTCACTTCAATGTCCGGCGTGATGCCACCACCACCGTAGAACACACGGCCAACGGCTGTTTGCACTGGTGGTCCAGTGTGCGGATGCGGCGTCGGCGAAGCTAACGCCAGCGGCGAGTCGAGATTGCGCGGTCCCGGTGCAGGCGGTGTGTCCGCCGGATCGTGACGCGTGTAGTAATCGTAAAGCGAACCACTCGAATAGTCGCGTTGCAGCGAGCGCCCATACGGCGTGTAGTAACGCGCGGTCGTCAACGTCAATCCCGTATTGAACGGCAGTTGAAAGATGCGCTGCACGAGTCCTTTGCCGAAACTCGTTTCACCCACAATCAAACCACGCCCGTGGTCCTGAATCGCGCCCGCAACGATCTCCGACGCCGACGCCGTGTTGCGATTGATCAGAATCACCAACGGCAGGGTCGAAGGCTCGGTACCGGTGGACTTGTAAACAAAAGGCTGCGCGTACTCAGTGCGTCCTTTCACCGAAACCACGGTAGTACCGCGCGGTAGAAACTCACTCGAGACTTCAATCGCCTGATCGAGCAAACCACCCGGATTGCCGCGTAAGTCGAGCACGAGTTGGCGCATGCCCTGCTCCTGCAGGCGTTTCATCGCCTTCGCCAACTCTTCGTCGCTCGAACGCTGAAAACCACCAGTGAGCCCGATGTAACCCGTGCCCGGGCGAATCATGTAAGCGTTACGAATCGTCAACAACGGCACCGCGTCGCGAACGATCGTGAAGTACTGCGGCGCTTCAGAACCCGCGCGTTCGACCTTCAACGTCACCGGCTCGCCCAACGCGCCACGCACGTTCTTGGAAACTTGTTCGCTGGACCACTCGCGCGCGTCCTTGCCGTCCACTTCGAGAATGCGATCGCCATAACGCAAACCGAGCTTCGCGGCGGGCGTGCCTTCGACGGCTGACTGCACGTAAACGCCGTCGCGATGCTGAACGATCGTGACGCCGATTCCGAAGAAACGCGAATCCTGATCTTCTTTCAGCTTCTTGAATTCAGTGTAAGGAAAGTAAGCGGAGTGGGGATCGAGCGTGGAGAGCATTCCCTGGATTGCGGCCTGAGTTGCTTTCTCGTGATCGATGTCGCCCGAGTAGTTGGTAGTGATTGTGTCGACCGCTTCGTTGTAGTCGCGCTCGATCTCGTCGGCAACGCGATACGAGTTTTTGGCGCCGATGGAAGTGAGGCTGCTGAACCGCCGTGCGCTACCGATCGTGCCGCCAACTATCGCCGCCACCAGGATCACCGCGGAGGCAGTGATCGCAAACTTCCAGCCGAAAGCCCTCTTCCGGTAATCCTTGAATTGCTGTGCTACTTCCACGTTCGAAATATACCACCGGTCATTGCCGATTTGCGATTGAAGTCATTGCCGATTTTCGATTTTCGATTGTCGATTTTTAACAGCCAGCGACGTTTAGTCCACAATTTGGCAATCGGCAATCGAAAATCGGCAATGATTTCAATCGACAATGCTATATTGCCGTTGAGCACCCTGAATGTCTGCGTCTCTCTCGATCGTTATTCCCGCTTATAACGAGGCGGTCCGCTTAGGGAATACCCTGCTGGCGGTCGTAGATTACTTGCGCGAAAGCTGGCCCGACGCGGAGGTGATCGTCGTCGACGACGGCTCCGCGGACGACACCGCGGGGATCGCGCGTTCAATATTCAGCGACGCCGGTTCCCTGCGAACTTCGGTTATCAGTTACAAATCAAATCTCGGGAAAGGACGCGCCGTGCGGCTCGGACTGCTCGCCGCGCGCGGTGACGTCGCGCTGTTTTCAGACGCGGATCTTTCGACGCCGATCACCGAAGCGCCGAAGCTTGTCGAGCCGATCTTGAAAGGACAGTACGACTTGACGTTTGGGTCGCGCGCGCTGGACCGGAAGCTGATCGGCGTGCATCAACCGTGGCGGCGCGAACAGGGCGGACGGGTTTTCAATTTGGCGGTGCGGCTTGCGACCGGTTTACCGTTCTGGGACACGCAATGCGGATTCAAGGCTTTTCGCATGAGCGTCTGCCGGCCGTTAGTCGAAGCAGCGACTGTGGATCGGTTTGGTTTCGACGTTGAATTGCTGTACCTGGCGTTTCGGGCCGTATTGAAGTTAAAGGAAGTGCCGGTGCGTTGGGATCACAATGAAGGCAGCAAGATCAGTTTGATGAGCGACAGCTTCCGGATGCTCAGCGAAGTGGGATTGATTCGCCAGCAGGCGCGGCGTGGCGTTTACGACGGCGCCATCAGGGCGGTACACGAGTTGAAACAATAGGTCCTATAATGTTGCCGATGACTGCACGCCTCAACATCAATATCGATCACGTCGCTACCGTGCGCCAGGCGCGGCGCGCACCTGAACCGAGCGTGATCGCCGCGGCGATGGCGGCAGAGCAAGCGGGCGCGGATGGCATCACCGTTCACCTGCGCGGCGATCGACGTCACATTCAGGATCTCGACATCAGATTGTTGCGCGACTCAGTCACGACCTATCTCAATCTGGAGATGGCTGCGACTGACGAGATGCTCGACATCGCGTTGCAAACAACACCCGACGCCGTCACGCTCGTCGCCGAACGTCCAAACGAGATCACGACCGAAGGCGGACTCGATGCCAAAGCAAACGTCACGGTAGTCGCGAACGCGGTGGACCGGCTGCGTGAAGCGGGCATCATGCCGAGTTTGTTTATCGATCCCGACCCGGCGCAGATAGAGGTTGCGCAACAGGTCGGCGCGCAACAAGTGGAGTTATGCACCGCGGCTTATGCCGAAGCGACGCTGGGCGCGCGTGGCATTCACGGCGAAGGAGCCGAACGTGCGGCGCGTGAATTACAGAGATTGAAAGAAGGCGCGGAGCTGGCGCTGCGTAAAGGATTGAACGTGGCCGCGGGTCATGGGCTAACTTATCGAAACGTCGGTGCGCTGGCGCGGATCGGTGAGATCACCGAATTCAACATCGGCCACAACATCATCGCCCGCGCTATTTTTGTGGGACTGCAACAAGCAGTAAAAGAAATGAAAGACGCGATCGCGTTGAAGTAGAAAACCATCCACAGATTACGCAGAACTCTGTGTAAT
>DATEHX010000023.1:0-5168 GCA_035279345.1 Pyrinomonadaceae bacterium
TGACGGAACAGGCAAGAACAGGAATCTTCCGTTACACCGGCGCAAACGGCCAGTTGACGTCAGTCAACCTGTTGACGATCGGAAGCGCAGGCGCGCTCAATCCGCTCACAATAGCCCAGCTCAACGCGATGCCGTTGCCGAATAACAACCTCAATGGTGACACTCTCAACACAGCGGGCTTCCGCTACAACGTAACCGGCAAAGACGTCAACGACAAATACGTCTTCCGTTACGATCACGTGCTGGTCCAGGATTCCGCCTGGGGTTCGCACAAACTCGAGTTTGTATTCAACCGCGCTACGTTCAATCTCACGCCGGACACTTTTAACGCGATCGAAGCGCCTTTCCCGGGCGGCATCGATGTGTTTCAGGCTTCGACGAGATCGTTGGCTACTGTCGCGCTGCACTCAACGTTCGGCAGTGTCACCAACGAACTTAGGTATGGACGTCAATGGGCGCCGGTTAACTTCCTGAGGGCCGCGCCTCCCGACAAGCCGTTCTTCACAACGTTCGCCGCTGTCACGAATTTCGACAACGTGCAAATGGGTCAAGGGCGCGAAACGATCGTCACGCAGTGGATCGACAACATGGCGATTCCCAAGGGAGCGCACACGTTCCGGTTGGGCGTCGACTACCAACAGGTTTTCGCCGACACTTTCAACGACGCGGGTATTCACCCCAACGTTACTCTCGGAAGCAATACCCAGAATGACAACGGGATCATCAATGGTGATTTCCCGAATCTGCCGGCTGGCGCTACGGGAAATAACATCGTGACTCGCGCGCGAAACGTCTTCGCGGACATTACGGGCTTTCTCGCCTCCGCTACCGCGACTTTCAACGTCACTACTCCGACGTCGGGATTCGTGTCGGGAGCCACTCGCTCGCGCATCTTCAAGCAACGTGACCTTGCTCTCTACATTCAGGATCAGTGGCGCGCGAAGTCGAACCTGACGCTGAACTTTGGCGTGCGTTGGGACTACCAGGGCGTGCCAACGGTTCCAAACGGATTGGCGATTCAGGTCACCAACGTGGATGACATTTTTGGTGTCTCCGGGCGGGGCAATCTGTTCAACCCGAACGCTGCCCCTGGTTCTCAGGTTACTGGACAAAAGGCGACGCTTGATTTCGTCAGCGGCGACACTGGGAAGGGTCTGTGGAACAACGACTGGAATAACTTCGCTCCGTTCTTCGGGTTTGCTTACTCACCCGATTTCAAGGACGGTTTTCTCGCGAAGGTATTTGGTCCAACCGGCACGAGCTCCTTCCGCGGCGGCTACTCCATCAGCTACCTGCATGACGGTTTTACCGTCCTCAGCAACGCATTGGGTACCGGTACTACCAACCCTGGTTTGATCCAGGTTTCATCTAACACCACACCTCAAGGCGTGCTGTCAGGAGGCGGAGTTCCCTTGACAACGCCCAATTTCGTGATGCCGATCACGGACCGGCAAAACTTCCTGGTGAATCCGAATAACGCCTTGTGGGCAATCGAACCCAACCTGCGCATTCCATACGTGCAGCAATGGTCGTTTGGTTACGAGCGCGAAATTACTCGCAACATGGCGTTTGAAATTCGCTATGCAGCCAACCACGGCGTCAAGGTTTGGCGCGCGAATAATTTCAACGAAGTTAACATCTTCGAAAACGGATTCCTCAAGGAATTCATCAACGCGCAAAAGAACCTCGCAGCCCGCGGTGGCACCAGCTTCGCGCCGGGTTGTGGCGGTTGCGTTCCGCTTCCGATCTTCGACAGGTTCTTTAATCAGGGTGGACTACCGGCGGGCCAAACAACGGCCGGTCAGTATGCCAACGCTACGTCGATCAACAACCTGGTAAATAACAACGTCGGCACGCTCGCGAACACGTTGGCGTTCTCGACGACGTTTAGGCTGAATCGCGAGAACGTTGCGCTGGGTATTCCGGCAAACTTCTTCGCCGCGAATCCGAATGCCGCCGGCATTACGCTTCTCGGCAACGATTCATTCTCCAACTATCACTCGCTGCAAGCCGAAATCCGGCGCAGGTTCTCGGGTGGTCTCCAGTTCCAGGCTGACTACACTTTCAGCAAGTCAATGACCGACGCTCCAGGCGCCCTGGGCAACAATCAGAGCGACCTGACTTCGTTCAGGACTTTGCGCGACAAGCACCTGGATTACATGAGGTCATCACAGGATCAGACTCACCGCTTCGTGTTCAACTCAATCTACGATCTTCCCTTCGGAAGAGGCCGCAGGTATTTGAGTGGCGCGAACGGATTCGTCGATCGCGTTCTCGGCGGTTGGACCGCAGGCTCGATCGTTGTTTGGGCGACTAGTCCACCGTGGTTCATCGCTTCGAACCGTGCGACAGTCAACCAGTTCAACGCGGCTAACAACCCGGCCGATCTCGTCGGTATGAGTTTTGAAGAGTTCAAGAAGAATATAGGTATCTTCCGTCACTCGACGGGTATCTATTTCATCGATCCGGCGCTCTTGAACATCACGACGAGTGCGTCAGGTGCGTTCCAGCAATCGACAGCTAAAGCAGGGCTCTTTGCTGCTCCTGCTCCGGGCTTCTTCGGTAATTTCCCGATCAATTCACTAAACGGTCCGCGTTACTTCAATATCGACGCGAGCCTCGTGAAGCGCATCCCGATTACTGAAACAGTCAAGGGCGAACTGAAGACGACGTTCATTAACATCCTGAACAATCCGAACTTCAGCTACGGCGGTCAAAACTTTGATTCGACCAGCTTCGGCCGCATCACGGCGACGACCGGAAGCCCACGCGTTATCCACTTCACGCTAAAAGTCACCTGGTAAATCGAACCCACGGTGAATAACCCCCGGGGGAGCGACTCGCAAGGGTCGCTCCTCTTTTTTTGTGCTTTTTGCTCGACTGACTAGTTATACTGCTCGCGATCGATCTGTTTGAGCCTCTACACGTACCCGCTTGTCGATGTCCGCAGCACTTTCGCCAAATCAACTTCCTCTGGCGCCTCTCGGCGCAGGCGATCTGATCGACCGTGCGGTCAGGTTGTACCGCCGGCACCTCTTCGTGCTGATCAGGACCGCTGCGCCGCCGGTGATCATCGCGGCAGCGGGCTGGATCGTCTTTTCACTTTCGATTCAACGCGTGTTTCTCACTCCCGACATGGCGGATTTGTTTGTGTACGTTTTGCTCAGCATCGTTTCGTTTTGCGTGATGATGGGTGGTTACTTGTTCACGCTTGTGGTGATGGGCGGAGCAACGCGCACGTTAGTGGCCCACCTGCTGCGCAACGAACCGGTTACTGCTCGTGCAACCTACGCTGCAGTGCGGGCGCGTTTTTGGGGATTACTCGGCGCGTCGCTGATTGTGTTCCTCTGGATTGGCATCTCGCTCAGTGCCGTTTGGGTGGTGTGGTACATACTGGTGTTGATGGTTACCTTGCTGGTCCTCGTGGCGAGTGTCGTTTCCACGTGGCTGGCGGTCATCATCGGGATACTTACAGGCCTGGCGGCGACCGGAGGTGGTCTTTGGATGTTCTTCTTCATCGTTGGCCGCGTGGCTTATGTGCCGCAGGTAATGCTGGTCGAGGGCAAGGGCGTCTTTGAGGCATTCAGCCGTAGTTTTTCTTTAGCCCGCGGCAACGTCCGCCGGCTGATGGCCATGACTTTGTTCACGACCTTCGGAACTTACTCCGCGCTGATGGTCCTTCTGCTTCCGCTTGGCTGGTACGGCTATCTCAACGGAATCGATCCCTTCAACTCCGCACAGTGGCCCGCGTGGTATTCGATCGCTAACAGTGTGCTTGGTCCATTGAGTTCAATACTGCTGAGTCCGGTTTGGATGTTGGGACTTTCATTGCTTTACGTCGATGAACGCGTGCGTCACGAAGGTTACGACATCGAGTTGATGGCCGCGCGTCAGCTTGGTGAGTTGCCGGATGTAAATGTCTCGTCGCCGCTGGGCACCGCACTCTCGTCGATCGCGGACAAGAAACAACCACCACCCGCGCCTCCGGGACCGAGATCATCAAGTACTATTCTGAATCTCACTCAATGATGGTGATGCTTCAGGGCCGAACCAAAATAAACTTTCGCTTTCGTTGGTTACTCACCGCGCTTCTCTTGATTGTCCCCGCGACAGCGAGCGCCGATACGCTGCGTCCAGAGGACTATCAGAAAGAGTTGCAACGGGCCATTTCGTCGCTCAAGGACCTGTCCGACTTCGACGAAACCGAATACCCTAACATCTACCAGGAGCAGTTTAACCAAACGACCGCGGCGGTTCGTGAGGCATTACCTGAAAAACAGTCGGTGCAGTCGAGCGACGAAGTTTGCGAAGTTGATAATACGTGGCTGCACTCCGCGCTCGAAGATTTCAAAACGCTAACTCCGGAAAAACGTGTAACGCGTCTCCAGCAGCTTATCGATCGCCTCGAAGCGCTCGAGCAACGAGTCGCTTATCAACGCCGCGCACCCACGGAAAACGACAACAAGGTTTACACCAAAGGCAAGCTCGAGAGCATTCTGTCGCGGCCTGAATACGTAACCCAGGAGCGTGGTCCAAACGCACTCACGCGACTGATTCAGGACTTCATTCGCTGGCTGTCGCAGTTTCTGCCCGGACCCATGAAGATCTCGCCCGGCCGTTCAAGCTGGATGACCGTCGTCGCTCAAGTGCTCGTGTTAATCGTGGTCTTAGCGGTGGTCTTTTACGTCGCGAGGATCTTGCTCAAGCGGTTTGGCGGCAAACGCCGGAAACGCGCGCCGAAGAAACGCAAGGCACGCATCGTGCTCGGCGAACAGTTGAAACCGGAAGATACCTCGACCGACTTGCTCAGCGAAGCAGAAGCACTCGCGCGTAAAGGTGAACTTCGCGCGGCCATTCGCAAGGCGTACATCGCGTTGCTCGTCGAGCTCGGCGATCGAAAAGTGATTACTCTCGCGCAGCACAAAACCAATCGCGATTACCTGAACTCAGTCAGGAACAATGCCGTGCTCCACTCAAACATGCGCGGACTAACGGATAGCTTCGAACGTCACTGGTACGGCTTCGATGAAGCAACTGACAACGACTGGCAGAATTTCCGTTTGCGTTACACGGCAGCTCTGCAAACCCAAAACTGATTCACGATGCGCCAGCGACTCACAATTATCCTGACCTTCATCGTGATCATCGGCGCGCTGGTCGTGATCAAT
>DATEHX010000024.1:0-6255 GCA_035279345.1 Pyrinomonadaceae bacterium
GAACCGAGAAATTTCCCCACCGGCGTGCGCGCCGCGCTGATAATTACCGCTTCGTTCAGTTCCGGCATTTCAAACTCCCTTATGTTAGACTTGCTCCGATATTAGACTTTCTTTCGCTATTCATAAAGCATGCAAGCACTCATTCTGGCCGGCGGTAAAGGTACGCGCCTTCGCCCGTTAACCGTTTACACACCAAAACCAATCGTTCCCATCTGCAACCGACCGTTTCTGCTCTACCAGATCGACACGCTGCGTCGCGCAGGCATCGTCGACATCACGTTGTCACTTTCTTATCAGCCAAACAAGATCGAACAACTGCTCGGCGACGGTTCGGATTTCGGCGTAAAACTGAAATACACAGTCGAACCGCAACCAATGGGAACTGCCGGAGCTTACAAGTTCGCGGAAGATCTGATTCGCGAACCGACGGTCGTTTTCAACGGCGATATCCTGACGGATCTCGATCTGAAAGCCGTCATCCGCGAACACAACGAACGCAAAGCAACCGCAACGATCGTTTTGACGCCGGTCGAAAACCCGCAAAGCTACGGCCTCGTCGAGACTGAAAAAGACGGCAGCATACGACGCTTTCTCGAGAAACCAAAACCCGACGAGATCACGTGCAACACGATCAATGCCGGCACGTACATTCTCGAACCCAAAGTGCTCGACTTCCTGCCCGCGGGCGAGAACTATTCGTTTGAATACGGTCTGTTTCCCGATCTGTTGAAACGCAAAGAGCCGTTTTTTGCGCACATCCCGCCGCGTACGTACTGGATCGACATCGGCACACCGGAGCGTTATCTCCAGGCGCATGCGGATCTACTGGCGAATCGCGTGGCTCGAATTCACCTCAAGGAGCGGCGCGGACAATTTGACGCGGCCACCGTCGCGGAAATCGACGACCATTCAATCGTCGGTGATGACTGTCAGATCAAACCCGGCGCACAGATCATCAACTCCGTTCTTGGTCCGGGTTGTTTTGTGGAAGAACGCGCGCGCGTCGAGAACTCAGTGATCTGGCCGCACACGCGCGTCGGCACGACCGCCACGATCGTGGGCGCGATCATCGGGCGTGGTTGTCACATCGGACGCTCGGCTGTGGTTGGACCAGGCACTGTACTGGGCGACAAGACCTCACTAACTGACTACACGATCACCGGAGGTCGAACTGAGTGAGCGACTCGCCGGTGCAGATCAAGTTTGGCACGGACGGCTGGCGCGCGATCATCGCGCGTGAGTTTACGTTTGTGAACGTCGAGCGTGTGGCCCAAGCGTATGCGGATTTTTTGATACGCGAAGCCGGAGATGGAAACAAGCCGTTCGTGGTGATCGGTTTCGATCGCCGGTTTTTATCTGAGAAGTTTGCGGCGCGTACGGCCGAAGTGATGGCCGGTAACGGATTCAAGATCGCACTGTTTTCCGACGCGCAACCTACGCCTTTGATCTCGTGGGCGGTGAAAGATCTCGGCGCAACTGGCGGCGTGATGATCACGGCGTCGCACAATCCGGCAAACTTCAACGGTTTTAAAATCAAAGCGCCGTGGGGCGGAAGCGCGCCGCCGGAAACGACTCGCGCAGCCGAACAGCTCGTCGATGCGACCACGCCGAAAAAAGCAGAAGTCACTGACGATGGTCACGAACTGCTGGATGGTCCGACTACTCGTTATCGCGAACAGATCGCTTCGTACGTCGACCTCGAACGATTGAAAAACGCGAGTGGCAAAGTGATCGTCGATCCGATGCACGGGTCGGCCGGCCGTTGGGTCGAGAGTTTTCTGAACGGCGGCACGTTATCGGTCGAAACGATCCGTGACTATCGCGATCCGCTGTTTGGCGGCGTCAATCCCGAACCAATCGATCAGAATCTGGCACCGTTGAAGCAGCGCGTCGTCGAAGCAAGAGCGCTGGTTGGTCTCGCGACAGACGGCGATGCCGATCGCGTCGGCGCGGTTGATGAACGCGGCCGCACGATGACGATGCACGACGTCGTGCCATTGCTGCTGTTGCATCTCGCGCGCGTGCGAAAGATGACGGGCTCGGTTGTCGTCACTGTTTCTCAATCCGTGTTGACGAAACGCATCGCGCAGGCGATGGGTCTGAAGGTCTACGAGACGCCGATCGGTTTCAAGTACATCGCCGATCTGATGTTGAAAGAAGACATTCTGCTCGGCGCGGAGGAGTCGGGCGGCATCGGCGTCAAAGGCCATATTCCGGAACGCGACGGCGTGCTTAATTCCCTGCTCTTTCTCGAAGCGATCGTCAGCGCGGGTAAACCGCCATCGGAAATGCTCGCGGATCTGCATCGTGAGTTTGGCGAGTTTCATTTTGGCCGGCGCGATCTGCACATGCCGGTCAGCCGCGGGCTGGAACTCGTCGCGCAACTTTCACAGAATCCGCCGCCGGACTTCGCTTCGTTCGCAGTGACGAAAGTCGAAACAACGGACGGTGCGAAGTTAACTTTCGACGATGAATCGTGGTTGCTGTTTCGACAATCAGGCACCGAACCCGTCCTGCGCTTGTATTCAGAAGCTACCTCGATCGAGAAGATGAACACGTTGCTCGACGCCGCGCGAGAACTGGTGAAGTAACATGCCTGAACTTCCCGAAGTCGAACACGTTGTTCGGGCGCTGCGGCCGGTCGTCACTGGCCGGCGAATTCTCGCCGCCGAACTCAATCTCAAACGCACGGTCCCCGAGCTTTCGCGCGCTGCGTTCGCGCGTCAACTGCGCGACGCGGTGATCACCGGCGTCGGACGCCGCGGCAAGTACATTCTCTTCGAACTCGAATCCGGCAAACTGCTAACGACTCACCTGCGCATGACCGGAAAGTTTGTCTCACTAACAACTGAAGAATCGCTGCCGCCGTACGCGCACGTTGTTTTCTATCTCGACGACGAGCGGCGTCTCGTCTTTTGCGACATGCGTCAGTTTGGCCGCATGCGGCTCATCACAAACATGCAGCGCTTGCCGAAAGAGCTCACGAGTCTGGCGCCCGAACCGCTCTCGGATGAATTCACTGAAGAATACTTTCTCGAAACGCTTTCGCGATCGAAGCGGAGTTTGAAACAGTTGTTGCTGGACCAGACGCGCGTGCTCGGGCTTGGCAACATCTACGCGGTTGAGGCGCTGTTTCTCGCGGGCGTGAATCCGCGTAAAGCCGCGAACCGCTTGTCGAAGCCGCGCGCGCGCAAGTTGTATCAGGCGATTCGTCAGATTTTGCGCGAAGCGATCGACGCCGGCTCAACGTTGCAGATCGATATCGCGGACGGAAAAAGCAGTTACTTCGGTACGACTGAACGCTTCTGGCGCGTGTATGAACGTGGGGGCGAGCCGTGTGTGAATTGCGGCTCCCCGATCAAAAGAATCGTTCATGGAGGGCGGTCGACTTATTACTGTCCTCGCTGCCAACGCAATTAGGTGGCGGAATACCAAATTATGCTACTCCGCCGCTAACACTTTGTGGCACTTTGCCGATCTGTTTGGGGCGTTACTCCTCTTCACCGCCCGAATAGGGGAAGTTCTCCGCTAGCACCGCGCGCATCTTCACGTGACCATACAAGAGTTCAAGGAAAGTCAGAAAACGGTGCAAGAGCGGCTTCGGATCGAGGTTGTTCTCGATTGCGGTGATGACTTCGAGGGCCAGGCTCTCGTAACCGCGCCAGTCCTTGTACATGAGGTAATGCATGCTGCCGTCTCTGAACTCGAGGATGCGATCGACCACGGTTCGCAGCACATCCGGATCGGAATTGGCTTGTGAAAGCCGCACAAAACGCATCAACGACGACAGGTCTTTGCAGAGAATCATCGACTGTTTGAGCCGCGATTCGACGTCGTTGAAAAGTGACGCGGCGTTGAGCGACGGATTGAAAACCTGCAGCAGCGTGATGGTCGATTGCTGGAAGCAGTTGGTCAATAGACCGTGGGCGTGAAGGATCTTTCCATAAACTATTGGCGTGGAATGTTCGGTAACGCCACGGACCAGTTCGCGCTCAAAAATACGCCGTAAATCGTGGGTTATTCCATAAGTTATGCCGTCGAGCACCTCGTGAAGACGGTCGTTTCCCGCGGCCACTTTCATGGCCTTAACTTCGATGAAATCCAGTAGCGAACGCGCTTCGAACTCGAGAACTTCGAGGAGCGAAAGGCTCTCCAATAACGTGTCGAGTTTGTGCAGGTTGTTCTCGATACGGTCGAGCCAGTCGAAGAAGCGAAGCATCTCACTGAGGACGGTTTTTGAGACGTCGCGGACCTCGGGATCGTGAATGTCGTTGATGACGCGATCGATCTCGGTCTTGAGATTGGCCTGGACCTCGCGTTGAACTTCAGTTTGCGGGTCGCCGGCGACTTCGTTTGAAAGTAGTGGTAACTGAGGGTCGGGTTCGGGGGTAATCGGCGCGAGGACTGTGGACATCATAGAGTCTCCTTGAGGAGCGGGGCGCATAGAGGTCGAGGCACGGTTGCCGGTGGTCCATCGGGCAAAGCCCGTGCCACCGGACCAGTTTTGGCAGCGCAAACCTAAACGCCGCCCTAGGGCGGCGTCAGGCACGACCTCAATTAGCAGAGCACGAGTGGATTCAAGATGTGAGTCCGGGCCCGTTTCCTTTTCAGGACGTAATCAAAGTCAGATTAGTGTTTTCCTGGCAAGCCAATGCAAAAACAGTCCCGCTCACCGAGTACAGGATGCCGAACGACTTCACCACGCCGACGTTTGGGTCGGGGCCCATGACAGCGTTGTTCACGGGTATGACTAAATTGCCCTGGTTGACGAAGGCCTGGCAGATCGCGGTGACATTGTTGCCGTTGGTGCCTGTCCCGTACACTGCGTCCAGGACCTGTATCGACCCCGCTGGAGCTAAAGACTGCTGTAGCGATGTCGATGCTTGCGTCGGCATCAGGTCAAGGGTCGCGTTTTCCTGGCAAGCCAACGCAATGGGATTTCCATTGTTCAGTTGTTGGTCGGTGTAGACAATGCCAAAAGACTTCACTACGCCGACGTCCGGATCGGATCCCATGGTTGTGTTATTCACGGGAATATCGTCCTCTCCATTATCCACCAGGTTCTGGCAGATCGTTGTGACGTTATTGCCGGCGGTGGTCGTTCCATAAACTGCGGCTAAGATGTTGATGCCCATGTTACTGATCTCCTTTTTAGGGGTGGGAGTTGAAAACGAAATGGTTTCATAAACCCGCGCGTGAGTTTCAAACCTGTTCCTACTATTAACGCGAGAAGTATCTGGCAAAACCACCATGCAAATATTTGAGTGAGGTTCTAACGAAAGGACCAGGTTTTATTCATCAACAAGGAATGTCCCTGCAAGCGGACAGAAAATTTCAATGCCTTCTCAACCACTGGAATCCTCGCCTGCTGAAGATATGAGTAAGGGTGTGAGCGATGTAGCTTCGGAACAAGTTACAAACTCGGACAACCCGCCTCCAACCGAAACGATTTATACTCAGAATTCCATCTGGGGTGGATCTTTTCTGGGTGGGCCATTGGTGGCTGGTTACATCATTGCCAGGAATTTCAAAGCGTTCAATGAATCCCCAAAAGCCTGGGTAACGTGGATTGTTACGATCTGCGCGAGTGCAGTGATTCTTGGCGCGGCATTCTTGCTTTCAGATACAAATTGGAGAGGGATCCCTATTGCGTATACCGCCATTGCTTACGGCCTCATTCGGCATTATCAGGGAGCAAAGATAGACGCCCATATTAAAGCAGGCGGAGCGACTCATGGTTACCTGAACATAATAGGAGTATCTCTTGCCGGGCTCATAATTACTTTCATTCCAATCATTGTTATCGCAATAGCAGTGGAGAGCATTAACCCAACAGAAACTCAGCAGTCTTTCACAGAACGAGATATCCTCGAATCTCCAGCGGTTAGAGAGTACCAGTCGCTTAAGCACAAAATCTATTTTCTGCGAAGTAATATTTCGGTGGAGGAGATTGATAAACTCGCCGCTGGTCTAACAAAAACAGGGTTCTTCAACGAAGCATCGCGAAGACAAGTTTATGTACGCAAGGTGAAAGATACTTACGAGGTTTCCATACCCTGTACTTCAGTAATTACAACCGACCCCGATGCGTATAGAGAATTCATTCCCTTACGAAATGATATGCAGCAGTTGTTTCCGCGCAACAAGATAATTCTGAATCTCGTTCTGGAGAGTTTGGATAATGTAGTAAAGCGAATAGAGTGAAAGCCCTGACTCATGGCCACCGACTTTTCGCACCGTATTACAACCGCGATC
>DATEHX010000025.1:0-6506 GCA_035279345.1 Pyrinomonadaceae bacterium
CTTTTTTGTGGCCCTGTTCATTGCTTCCGTTGAGCGGCCATTCGCCCAAACAGGCGAGCCGCAACCTCAAGCTTCGCCCTCACCGTCGCCATCTCCTTCTCCTTCGCCATCGCCGACGCCGATCACCGGCCTGCATCAGTGGGGCGCGGTCACGTTGTTTCACGGACTGCCTTCGGATCGCGTGCGCGCGATCGCGCAAACAAGCGACGGCGCGATGTGGTTCGGAACCGAAGCGGGCCTTGCGAAGTTTGATGGACGTCGAACACTGACGGTCAACGATCCTGCACTGCCTCCCGGACGCGTGCTCGCGTTGCAAGTCGACGAGGACGGCGCGATGTGGGTCGGCACTGAAGGAGGCGCTGCACGTTTCAGTGGCGGCACATTCGAACGAATCAAAGAAACTTCAACACAAGCGGTCTCTGCGATCGTCACAACCACAGACGGCGTCACGTTCATGTCTACCGAACAGGGCAACGTGTATGAGTGTCGCGTGCGTACCGGCGCGGCGTTGGAGACACGTCCTTTGTTGCGCGAGCCGTTGCGCAGCTCCGATCGCGAGCGGCCTGGTCCACTGACGATCACGAGCATTACCAGAACCAACAACCGTCTGTTCATCGGCACTTTGAGCCGTGGCGTACTCGAAGTCGAAAACGGCGCGGTGAAAGAACCTCCCGCGCGACCCGCGGTGTTTTTTGTCAACGCACTCGAGCGCGACAAAGACGGCAAGTTGTGGGCAGGCGGACGCGCGAAAAAAGAAGAGCCCGGTGCTTTCACAGGCACAGAACCGTCGAATCTGAAACGCACTGAATCCGCGACTGGCCCGGTTGTCGCGTTGAAATCGATCGGCGACGAACTGTGGATCGGCACTGACGGCCGCGGCGTGTTTCGCGTTTCAAAAGCTAAAACTCAACGTTTCACTTTCGACGGCACAGCCGGCGGCCTGCGTTCGGATCACGTCTACGCGATCTTCGCGGACCGCGAAGGCGTGATTTGGTTTGGCACGGATCGCGGCGTCTGCCGCTACGATCCGCACGCGCCGCGCGTCGAGTCGGTCGGCGACAACTTCGACAGCAACTTCATCCGCGCGCTTTATCAAACCGAGAGCGGCAAAACCATCGCGGGCACAAATCGTGGACTGTTTGTCTACAACGAGAAGATGAACGCGTGGACGCTTGTGCCGGGACTGGGTCAGAACATCGTCTACGCCGTTGCCGAGGATCGATCGCAGCGTTTACTGGTCGCCGCCGTCAGCGGTTTTTATGTTTCGCCAAAACAATCGACGCCGTTGGAAGAGCAACAGTTCGCGCGGCTGGAATCGGGCGCGATTACTGCTGACGGCGCAGGCAGCGTGCGAGCGATCGCGCAGTTCAACGGCGCGACCTATTACGCGATCTTCGGCCGTGGCGTTGAGCGAATCGACGGCGGGCGAACGAGTTTGACGTGGACCAACGGCACGCCAGGTTCGCGTGAAGTCTTGAGTTTGTTGGCTGATGGCGACGCGCGGCTACTGATCGGCACGGCGAAAGACGGCGTGCTCGTGTCAGATGGGAAAACGGTTCGCGAAGAACCCGCGTTTGCGATCTTGAAAGGTCCGGCTGTGCGTTCGATGACGCGCACGGCGGATGGTTCGCTGTGGTTTGGCACTGCGGCGGGCGTTTATCTTTGTCGCACTGAAGGCGGTTGCACGTTGGCGTTGCAAAATGTGGATGCGCGTTTCGTGCTTGCCGGCTCAGGTGAAGTAAACGAGATTTGGTGCGGCACGCGTGGCAACGGCTTGGTGCGAATTCTTTTGGATCCCGTGGTTGGACCAGTGGTGTCGGAACTCGATTCCGAACAGGGCTTGCCGTCGCAGAGCACGTTTGCAGTCTTGCCGCAGCGCAAAGCAGATGGCACGGACGTGTTGCTGATCGGAACCAACCGCGGCATCGCGCGCTACGAACCGGGCCGCTTTGCTCCGTCGCTTTCGGTGACGCGCATCCTTAGCAAACGCGTGCACGCGGCGTCGGAACTTCAAGCCGGTTTGAATCTTGAATACCCGCAGAACAGTTTGCTGCTCGACGTGACGGCGATCAGCAGCCGCACGTTTCCGGAGCAGTTTCAATACGCGTTTACGCTCGCCGACAGCAGCGGTCAACCGGTCAAACAGAAACTCGCGCGCGATTCGCAGTTCACGATGGAGGGACTGAAGCCGGGCAAGTACACGGTGACAGCGCGCGCCTTCACCAAGGATCTCACGCCTTCCGAGCCGCTTACGTTTTCGTTCACGGTTGCGAAGGCGCCGTTTCCGTGGACCTCGACGACACTGGCAATTTTGTTAGCAGTCGCGTTGCTGGCACTGCTATGGGCCATTCTCGAACGGCGCCGCATCGTTGCGACGAGTGCTGCGCTCGTTGACGCTAATCGCGAACTCGCCGGCGCGCGGCTCAACCTCGCGAACGAAGCAGAACGCGAACGACGCCGCATCGCACGCGACCTGCACGATCAAACGCTCGCCGATCTTCGTCACCTTGCACTGTTGACCGATCAGATCAAAACCAACGGCGAGCCACCCCATCAACAGACCTCTAGACAGACCACGGCTTTGCGTAATGAGATCGAATCGATTTCGCAGGAAGTGCGCCGCATTTGCGAAGACCTCAGTCCGTCTGTTCTGCAAAACGTCGGCTTCGCGGCGGCACTCGAGTTTGCTCTTTCACACGCGGTGCAGGACGCGCCAGCGGAAAGACGATTTGAGTACGAGTTTCACTGCGACGAAGCGATCGAGGAACGCAGCCAGTTAGCGCCGAGCGTGCAGATGCAAATCTATCGCATCGTGCAGGAAGCAGTGAACAACATCTGGCGGCACGCGGGTGCGACCGAAGTGAAGATGTTCGTCAACAGCACGCCTGAAGGTGATTTTTCACTACGAATCGAAGACAATGGCCGCTCTTTTGAGTCGCAACCGACAAACTCGGAAGGACGTGGACTCGCGAACATGCGCGCGCGTGCGGGACTGATCGACGCGCACATTTCGTGGCAACCGCGCGAGGGCGGCGGCACAGTATTCACGCTTAACAGAACAGCAGCGCGTTCAGGCGCGCCGTCACTTTGATGTCAGAGCCACAAAGAAGCACAAAAAATCCAGGGCCAGTGGTCGCACTCGAGTCGACCGTGATCGCGCACGGCTTGCCAAAGCCGATAAATCTCGAAACCGCGCACATTTTGGAAAGCATTGTTCGCGCTTCCGGTGCGGAACCGAAAACGGTCGCGATCGTTAACGGCGAGCTGTGTGTTGGTTTAACTGAGGATCAACTCCGATCGTTGGCAAACGATAGCGACGTCAGAAAGATCAGCAAACGCGACATTCCGATCGCCGTGACGCGAAAGTGGACCGGCGGCACAACCGTTTCCGCCACGCTCTGGATTGCTGAGCGCGCGGGAATCAAAGTGTTTGCAACTGGCGGCATCGGCGGCGTTCATCGCGGCTCGTTGCCGGACGTTTCGGCTGATCTGCCGGAGTTGGCTCGCACACCGATGATCGTTGTTTGTTCGGGTGCGAAGATCGTTTTGGACTTGCCCGCGACACGCGAATGGCTCGAGACATACGGCGTGACGGTGGTCGGTTATCAATGCGACGAACTGCCCGCGTTCTATTCACGCACGAGCGGTTTGCCAGTTGATGTTCGAGCGGAATCACCGCAGGAAGTTGCGGAGATCTTTCGTACGCAGCGGGAGCTGAAGATCTCGGCGGCGTTGCTGGTATGTGTGCCCGTGGCTAAAGATTTTGAAGTGCCTGCCGAGAAATTGAAAACAGTGCTTAATGACGCGTTAGCCGAAGCGGAACGCAATAACATCGGCGGCCGCGAACTGACGCCGTTTCTCTTGAGCCAAATGGCCCAGCGCAGCGAAGGGGCGACACTGCGCGCAAATATCGCGCTGCTTGAAAACAACGCACGCGTCGCGGCGGAGATCGCGAAAGTGGTATAGGACCTTAAAGAAAATAGGTCCTATAAGTCCTATAGGACCTTTAAATTTTTGAACAACCAATCACACCCGCCACCGCATCTCACGGCCGCATCAAGTGAGCACCTCCCTGGGCTCACGCGCAAAAAATAAAACCGAATAGCTGAGCATCTCTCCCCAGGCTCTCCAGTCAACTCGAACCTGAAAGGAGTCGGCCTATGTCTGCCAGGGATTCTGCGCCTGAAGTTCGTATCGCGTCGCCGTGTAACGTGGAGTGGGACTCGATGATCGGAAACGATCGCGTGCGTTTCTGCGAGCATTGCCAGTTATCGGTCCATAACGTCGATCGCGCCAGTCAAAAACAGATCAAACGACTCGTCTTGCGATCGAAGGGTCGTCTTTGCGTGAACTACCGGCAACCAGTTCCGCAAAAACTTCCCACTCCCATTCTGTACAAGATCAGCCGGCGCACTTCAGTCATCGCCGCCAGTGCATTCTCAGCAACTCTCACCATCTCCAGCGCGGTCGGTGGCGCAACTCTCAAGCAGACCAGCCTCCCTCACGCGGTCACATTCTCGACGCGCGCGAATGAATACGTTTCGGGTAGCGGCAAGTTGTACGGCTTCGTTTTCGATCCCAACGGCGCGGCAATCACGGGCGCATCAGTGACACTCACAAACGCCGAAACCGGCGATGTTAGTTATTCCTACACTAACGGAGCTGGTGAATATCGTTTCGAGGTAATAACGCCGGGCACCTATCACCTCAAAATCAATCCTCAAAAGGGCTTTTCTGAAAGTGATGTTCCGAACATAGTAATTCGAGCGAACGACAACAACCGCATCGATCAAACACTGAGTATTGCTCACACGGAGGGGGAAGGAACGTTTGAAAAGTTGGTCAGTCTAGGTGGCGCCATGGCGATCGTGCTGCCGAGCGATCCGTTGTTGAAAGCAGTGATAGACGACGATCTGCAAGCCGTTCAAATCGCGCTGTTGAATACGGCAAACGTAAATGCGCGCGACAAGGCCACGCGACACAGCGCCCTCGAGCGTGCAATCTCGAACGGAAATCGCGAGATCTTGCAGGTGCTTCTCTGGGCCAAAGCAGACGTCAACTCCAGAGACAGCGACGGACAAACGCCGCTGATGATGATTGGCGAAGACACCACTGGCGAGATGATCTGGGACCTGATCAATGCCGGCGCCAAGGTCAATCTACGCGATAACGAAGGCGACACGGCGCTCATCAGCGTTGCTGAAGTAGACAATGTCGAGGCGCTCAAGGTCCTGCTCGACGCGGGCGCGAAACTGAATGAGACCAATAACCACGGAGAGACGGCGCTGATTGCGGCCGCGAAAAACGATCTCGTGCACAACGTCCGCGCGTTGATTCTCGCGGGAGCGAACGTCAACGCCCGCGACAAGGAAGGCAAGTCGGCTTTGATGTACGCAATCGACGACGATCATAAGGCTGTCGTGAGGTTGCTGAAGGCGCACGGTGCGATCGAATTTGAAGCACCGGAGAAACAGTAGTAATCTAGGTCCTCCACTACAATTCATTGGGAGGACCAATATGGCCGACGATAACGGAAAAAAGTGTAAGAACCCGCCCTGCAGTTGCCCGCCGCAGCCCGATGGCAAGTATTGCAGTGCATCGTGCGAGGGCGCGGGGCAGACGATCGAGATCGATTGCGACTGCGGTCACGAAACTTGTTCGGGTAACTTTTAAGCTAACATTCAGCGCAGAGAGTTATTTACTCAGGTTGATGAACTGAGCGGCCAGCTTTGGTCCTGTTCCTTCGTCTTCGTGTTTGAAGAACACAAACGTCTTTTTCCAGTTTTGGGCCTTGATCCGCTTGGACCATGCGGTGAGTTCCGCTTTTGAGTACTGCACGCGGCGCAAGCGCACGTAGCCCCAGTCCGCGGTCGTGACGATGCGACGTTCCGGGATTTCGTCAGTGTCTGAAACGACCAGCACCCGGTTGTAACTGCGCAACAGATCGAAGACTTCGTCGTCAAACCATGTTGGGTGGCGAAAGTCGAAGGCCGCAGGTGTGTCTTTTGGCAGTATCTTCAGAAAGCTCTCCAGACGCCTGAGATCTTTTTTCATGTCTTCGGGTAGTCGAAAAAAGACCGCGCCGAGGCGGTCTTCGAGCGCGGAAACTGTTTCCAGCAACTGTTTCGTTTGCGATCCGGCGTCTTTCAATCTTCGGTAGAGCGTGATCGATTGCGGGGCTTTAACGGAGAAGCGAAAGTTTTCCGGAACCTGCTCGCGCCAGTTTTCCACGGTGCTCGGTTGCGGCAGGCGATAGTACGTGTTGTTCAACTCCACCGCCGGCAAACGTGCCGCGTAGTAAGAAAGCATCTCGCCCGCTGAAATATCCTGCGGGTAAAAACTTCCCTTCCATTCTTTATAACTGTAGCCGCTCGTGCCGACGTAAAGGTTCATAGTTATCACAATCCATTACACAGATTACGCAGATAATCTGTGTAATCTGTGGATGGCTTTGGTTGTGGGTCGAGCAATTCTGTGGTACACAGGCAGGCAAAGCAAGGCAACAA
>DATEHX010000026.1:0-9270 GCA_035279345.1 Pyrinomonadaceae bacterium
GCGGCGAGTTCGCCATAACAGAGTGCGCCGCACAGCGCCATCGCGCCCATCGCGAGCCACACGGCGAGCAGCCACATCGGCGACCCGAGTTGTTTGGCCATCCCGGCGGGCGTCAAAAAAATCCCCACCGCGATCACCTCACCAACCACGAGCGCCGCCGCCGTGCGTAGTCCGATCTGTCGTCTTAACTCACTCATCAGCCATCTTGTTCATTTTGCATATCCTGTCAAAAACCTTCAGAACGTCACGCGGGCCGCGAATTGAAAGGCGCGTGGACCGCCGGAACCAAATACGCCGCCTGCTGTGCTCACCGGTTGACCGAAACTCGACGAGCGCAGGAAGCCCGGACTACTCGGATTGTTGCTGTCGGGAACCAGCACGTTACTAAAACCCGAGTAGTTCACGTTTGAAACGCCGAGCACGTTCGTCACGTTGAAAAGATTGAATACCTCCGCAATCGGTTCGATCGTAAATCGCTCGCCGACTCTGAAAACTCTCGACACGCGCATATCGAGCGACGAGAAGTTATCGCCGAAACGCAAATCGTCGCGCACGAGCGGCAACAACACGCGCGGCTTGAAACCCGTGCTCGGGTCTGCATTCGGACACAGTGAACCGCCGGCCGCGTTGATCTGAGTCAAAGCCGCATTCAACTCCGCGCCAGTGTGAAACTGCCGCGCTCCCGCGTTTCGTTGCAACTCACAAACACGCGAACTGCCGTCGGGAAGCAGAATGTCGATCGGCACGGTCGAGGCAAGCGTCAGTATCGGCGAGACGCGAAAACCCTTCGGCAGTTGAAACACACCGGAGAAAGTGAACCGGTGTCGTTGATCATTCGGCGTTGGACCATACTCACGTTGCAAATCGTTCGAATCGATCGGGCCGTTGGAGAAAGGAATCTGATCGTCGTTGGCGAAGTTAAAGGTTCGTGACAACGTATAAGACGCTCTGAACTGGTAACGACTCGAAAAGCGCTTCTCGAGACTGACAAGCAGACCGTCGTATTTCGTGCGCACACTCGATTCGAGATTCTCAACAAGCTCTGGTCCACCCACGACCGGATTGAACGGCACCGTGCCAATGATGCGGCCGATGATGAAGTGCGTGCCCGAGTTGTGAAGATAATCAGCGCGCACGACAAAGTCGCCGCCGAACTCATGCTGCACGCCGATGTTCATCTGGTGGACCATCGGGTTTTGCATGTCGTTGTCGATGATGTTGATGCCACCCGCGCCCGCGCCCGGCAACACAAAACCAGTAAACGGATTCGCAAGCGTAGGCGCCGGCGGCGGAAACACACCGTTCACCGGATCGAACAGAAACTGCGGCGGAATAAAGAAGACGTTGCCCGCGCGCACCTCGACTGGAAGCGCGCGCCCGTCGAGACCGCGTTCGAGTGTTTGAATTTCCAGCGTCACGCGGTCGTAGTAAATGCCGTAACCGCCGTGAATGCTCGTGCGTGCGTCGTTCGTGGAAAAGTTGAACCCGACGCGCGGCGCAAAGTTGTTCTTATCTCGTTTTCTTTCGCCGTGCAGGAACGGAAGAATCAACGGGTTCAACTCGTCGACACGACTGACGTTTTTCACGTCGGTGTCGAGCTCGTAACGCAAGCCAAGATTCAAAGTTAACTGCCGGTGCACGCGCCAATCGTCCTGAACGAATCCCGCGAAGTACGTGTTGTCAGTATCGGGCAGCAAGAGCGAACGATCGGGAACGCCGCTGCGCAGCGTCACGGCGAACAACAAATCGTTGTCATCAACACGCCCGTCGAGATTGCGATCGAAATCAGGGAAGTCTTCGATCATTTCCACGCGGCCCTGTTGAAACACTTTCAGATCGAGAGCTGATTCCACGCGTTGCACTTCGCCGCCGGCAGCGATCGTGTGGTTGCCGCGAATCATCGTGTAGGTATCGCTGAACTGAAAGCGGCGCTGCTTGGTTTGCTGCGGCACGCGAAACGACGCGCCGTCCTGAATGCTTGGAAACGTAAGCTGCGGCCCGGGCGTAACCGGCAACGTGTCGTTGATAAACGTGCTAAAGCTGAAATTGAAGCTGTTCACGTCATACGCCGAAACGGTGCGCGAGTAGTTGGCGAGAAATGAATTCGTTTTGTTCAGACCCGACTGTCTTTGCGACGCGGAACCGATCGACCGGATAAGCGTGCTGGCCGCGATGCCGTTTTCACGCTGATACGTATAACGAAAACCCAGGCGATCGTAGGCAGTTGGGGTCAGATCAAGACGTTCGGTGGTCAGGAAGTCGTCCAACGGCGACTCCGCAAAATCGCGCGTGATGGAACGCGTTGCCAGGTTTCTCTCGCCGACCAGCACGACGCCATCCTGATTGCGATACTCGAAAGAGCCGAAGAAAAACGCGCGATCCTTCTTGATTGGTCCACCGAGAGTAAACGCGTACTGCTGCCGATCGAACGGCGGCGTCTGGCCCAGGCTGCGATCGAACGTGGCGGGCAACCCCTGCAACTCACGATCGCGAAAGTAGACGGATCCCGATCCGTGCAGATAGTTCGTTCCCGATTTCGTCACCACGTTTATGACGGCGGATCCCGAACGGCCCAACTGCGCCGAAAAACGATTCGTGGCGATCTGAAATTCGAGAATCGCTTCCTGTGAAATGTTCTGGACCGGACCGCCAACCACATCGTCGTTATTGTCGGCGCCGTCAATCGTGACGTTGCCGCCGCGTCCGAGTTGACCGGCGGAAGAAATAACCAGAGTGTTTGTCTTGGTTGGATCGAAGTTCGGCGCGGGCGCATTGCCGGGAATTAGCAGCGCGAGTTCGAGAAAGTTTCGGCCGTTGAGCGGCAAAGCTTCAACTTCGCGCGACTCAATCACGCCCTGGACCACTGAAGCGGTGTTGTCGATCAGCGAACGGTGGTCGACAAGATCTACCACCTGCGTCTCACTCAGGCCGATCTCGAGCGGCACGTTGAGCGTCACCGATTGTCCGACCTTCAAAGAGATCGGCACTCTCGAAACTTTAGTTAAGAACCCTTTCGCTTCTACTTTCAGCTCATATTCGCCAGGCACCAAATCAGTGAGGACATAAAACCCTTCATCGTTGCTCATCGTCTCGCGCCGGATGCCGGCCGATTCGAGCGTCGCGGTGATCTTCACACCCGGGACGACGGCGCCGTTAGGATCGGTGACGATTCCGGTCAACGTGGCTCGCGCGGCTTGTTGGGCAAACACGGGCGCGTTCAAACAGGCTACAAGCAAAAACAGCAATGGGAGGGAACGAGATAATGCAGGGGTCATTATTGATCCTTTCGGGTTTTCGTTCGGACTAATTGATGCAGCTTGCAACCCGGTCGTAGATCCGGGTGACGATCTCTCGTGCCTGACTCTCGCTTCTGGACTCAGCGACGACACGAATGATCGGTTCCGTGTTTGAACCACGCACCAGAAACCAGCCTTCCGGCAACGTGACTTTCACGCCATCGCGCGTGTCGAGGGGAAACTCGCCATACTCCTGGCGCAACATTCTCAGGATGGCCGGAATTTTCTCTGAAGGACACACCATCTTTTCTTTAACTACGCTGTAGCGTGGGAATTGATCCATTAGTTGCGAGACGGTCTTTCCCGAATCGGCGAGCAGGTGCAGGACGAGAGCCATGCCAACCAGACTGTCGCGCGCGAAGTTGATGCGCGGATAGATCACGCCGCCGTTTCCTTCGCCACCGATCACCGCATTCTGCTGTTGCATTTTGTCGGTGACGTTCACTTCGCCGATCTTCGTGAGAAACAAAGGGCAGTCGAACTTCTTCGCCACGTCTTCGAGTGCGGAAGTTGTCGACAGATTCGCGACGACCGGACCACGCTCGCGTCCGAGCACGTAAAGCGCGGCCAGAACCAGGGTGTAGTCTTCACCGATCGGAATTCCTTGTTCGTTCACGATCGCGAGCCGATCGGCGTCCATGTCCTGCGCGAAACCGACGTCAGCGCCGTGTTTCTTCACCGCGTCGCAAAGATCGCCGAGGTTCTCAGGCACTGGTTCGGCCGGACGCGGAAACGATCCATCGGGAGTGACGTTGATCGGAATCACTTCCGCTCCGAGTGCTTCGAGTAACTTTGGGCCAACAATCGAGCCCGCGCCGTTGCACGAGTCGAGCACGACCTTCAAACGTTTCGCTTGCGGCGGCAGTGGGCCAAGTGCATCGAGGATCGCTTTGATGTGAGCCTCAGTTGCTCCTTCAACTTCCTCAACCGTGCGGATCTCTTCGCTGCCGACTTTCGTGTACTCGCCCTGATGATAGATATCGAGCAGCTCGCGCGCCTGACCGCCGTCGAGAAAGAGTCCATTCGAACCGATAAACTTGAGCGCGTTCCACTCCGCGGGATTGTGACTCGCCGTGATCGCGATGCCGCCTTGCGCTTTCCGCCGTCGCACCTGCAACTGAACCGTCGGCACCGGACAAACGCCGATATCGACCACGCGGCCGCCGCTCGAAAGTATTCCCGCGATCACCGCATGTTTGACCATCTCGCCGGACGTACGCGGATCCCGTCCGATGACGATCGTTCCCGATCCGGTGTGCGTGCCGAACGCTTGCGCGAAACGCGTCAGCAGCGTCGGCGTCAACGATTGCCCGATGACACCGCGCACACCCGAGATACTTATCTTTAATGTTGGTATCGCTCTCATTCGTGTCTACAAAGGCACAAGAGGCACTTTTTGTGCTTCTTGTGGCTCACTTTCTGATCCGATCGCGGGTCCAATCGAGCAACTCTGCTGCTTTTGTTTTTTCTTTAGCTTCCACGATGATGCGAATGATCGACTCCGTGTTCGACGCGCGCACATGCGCCCAACCTTCCGGCAACGTCACTTTCACGCCGTCTGTCGAATCAATCGTCAGTCCTTCCTGTTCCACGACCGAACGAAACTCCTGCAACACTGAATACAACCGGTGTGGCTCGACTGCCACGTCGTGCTTCAACGTCGCCAGACGCGGCAGGTGTTGGACCATGTCGGAGATGCGTTCTTCGGTTTGCGCGAGATGTTCGAGAATCAAACCGATCGCCGCCATACTGTCGTGCGTCAGGTGAACTTCCGGAACCGTGATCCCGCCACTTCCCTCACCGCCGAGCACGCCGTTGTGTTCCAGCAAACCTTCGGAGATGTATGCCTGCCCGACCGGAGTGCGCACAACGTTTCCACCATGCCGCGACGCGATGCACTCGATCGCCTGCGTTGTGGAAACGTTTGTCACGATCGTGCCCGGCTGCTTGCGTAGACGAATGTCGGCTGCGAGTGCGAGCGTCATCTCCTCGGAAAGCGGCTCGCCAAGATCCGTCACTAACCCGAGACGTTCGCCGTCGGCGTCGTGCGCGAAACCGATGTCTGCGCGGCCGGCTTTAACCAGGGCGCAGAGTTGGGCCATCGTCGTCGGCTTAGGTTCGGGCGCGTGCGGGAAAGGCGCCGCTGGATCGTTATTCAGCGCGAGCACTTCGCAACCGAGCACTTCCAACCAGCGCGGACTCAACAACGAACACGCTCCGTTACAACAATCGACCGCCACTACCAGACGGCGCTTGCGGATCGCATCGACTGCAAACGCCTTTTGTAGCACCTCTATGTGTTTTGGAATCGGATCGTCGTACGCGATCGACTGTTTGATCGTCTTCCATCCGGCTTTCAAAAACTCGTTCTGATGAAAAATGTCGAGCAGCTCTTCGGCCTGTTGCGGATTGAGATAAAGACCATCGCCGCGCACAAACTTGAGCGCGTTCCAGCGCCACGGATTGTGACCCGCCGTGATCGCGATGCCGCCGTCAGCCTCGAGCCACTTCACGGCCAGTTGCATACTCGGCGTCGGACATATTCCGAGGTCCACGATTTCACAACCCGCGGCGAGCAACCCCGCGAGCACGGCCGAACGAATCATCGGACCAGACGGCCGCGTGTCGCGGCAAACGAGAATGCGGCCGCCATCGAGATAGGTGCCGAACGCCTGGGCAAACTCCACGGCGAGTTCGGGCGTGAAAGTCTCGCCCACAATTCCGCGGACTCCGGTAATGCCGATTTTTAAGGGCTTCATCGATTCGGAAACGTACTTAATTGTAGCTCACGACATAAGTGTAAGACAGTGTAAAATCAGCGATTATGACGCTGATCTCAAAACTTTCTACGCTTCTCAACACAAAGTATGACAGGCACATCAAACCTAAGACGGTGATTTTGCACACTGTCTCCATCCTGGCCTTACTCCTCGCCGTGGCGAGTGTTCACGCGCAGGAGCGCACGCTCGCCGAACGACTCGGTTATCCGGCGGACGCGAAGCTCCTGATCGTCCACGCCGACGACCTCGGCATGTCACGCTCCGTCAACGCGGCGACCATAAAAGCCTTCGAAAGCGGACTCGTTAACTCGGGCAGCATCATGGTCCCTTGTCCGTGGCTTCCCGAGATCGCCGCTTACGCGCGAGCCAATCCACAGGCCGATCTTGGTCTGCACCTGACACTTACGAGCGAGTGGACGCACTTTCGCTGGGGTCCGGTGACGTCGAAAGATCGCGTGGCGTCCTTATTAGATAAGGACGGGTACTTCCGCCTGTTGGAAACCGAGGCGGCGAAGTACGCCGATCCGAAGGAAGTCGAGATGGAGATCCGCGGGCAAATTGAAAAGGCGAAGGCGATGGGAATCGTGCCTACGCATCTCGATTCACACATGGGCACGCTCTATCAGAACAAGGCGCTGTTTGACGTGTTTCTGCGCGTGGCTCGCGAATACAAACTGCCGGTGAGAGTCGCGAAGGAGTGGGGACCCCGCGTCGAGGTTCTCCAATCTTCACTCACTTCAAAGGACGTTTTCATCGATCGCGTTCTGGACATCAACCCGAGCGTCGCGCCGCAGGATTGGGCCAAGTTTTACAGCGATGCGCTCCGCAAACTAGAACCGGGCGTCACGGAAGTCGTGATTCACCTTGCCTACGACGACGGCGAGATGCAGGGCGCGACGTCCGATCATCCCGACTGGGGCGCGGCCTGGCGCCAGCGCGATTTCGAGTTTTTCACCAGCGACGCCTTTCGTAAGTTGCTCGAAGAGAACAAGATCAAACTCATCACCTGGCGCGAGATCGGGAAGCTGATTTCTAAGTAAAGCCATCCACAGATTACGCAGAGTCTGTGAAATCTGTGGACGGTTTTGACTGCTGGTGAAAAAGCCTTCGCGCAGTGGCCCACTTTAGTTCTTCCTTTCGCGTTATCAGGTGTGAGAGGAGAGAACATCATGAAACTTATTGAGAGAGTAATCGCACTAGCTGCTTTGGTTTTGGTTGTCACGCTATCATCATCTGTTTTTGCACAGACTGACCACCAGATGGTGGTAGACATTCCGTTCAACTTTACCGTCGGTGACAAGGCCATGAACGCCGGCAAGTACGTCGTCCGGCTCAACCGGAAAGATTCCGACCTGGCCTGGGTAATTCAGAACAAGGACACCGGCAAGGCTGCCATCGTTCTGACGAGACCCGTGCAGGCGAATGAAAACCAGGAGAACGCGAGGTTCGTTTTCCGTAAGTACGACGATCTTTACATCCTGTCGGAATTCTGGAACTCCGGCAGCAGCACCGGACGCGAGATTCAGATTTCGGATCGCGAACGCGCGCTGACGAAAGCACTGGCAGTTAATCCGACGGTCCATGTGTTGATCGACCGCGGTGGCCGGTAAGAGAAGTAAGAGAAGTTTTGCAAACCATAACTTGAGCTAGACCCGAAACACAGCAACTAACCCCGAAACGAACTACCCCCTCCGAGCCCCGGTCCTGCAAGACCGGGGCTCTCGCCTTTTATTTTCGTGTACACTAGGCGCCCAAAGGAGCCCCTAGTGACGACGGACAACTATTCACGCCGCAGCTTTTTGAAATTGAGTGGAATCGGTCTTGCGGGTACTACATTGAACTTTTCGTTGAATGATGAGCTGACGCTTTACGTCGGTACGTACACCTCGGGAAAGAGCGAAGGTATTTACATCTACCGGATGGACCAGTCGACCGGGCAACTAAAACCCGCCGGATCGATCCGTTCTGAAAACCCGTCGTTTCTAACCATCGATCCAACCAAACGTTTTCTGTACGCGGTTAACGAAACGCCGGCCGGCGCGGTGAGTGCATTTCGCATCGATTCAAGGACTCATCAACTAACGCCACTGAACCAGCAATCTTCTGAAGGCGCCGATCCGTGTCACTTGATGGTTGAACCGCGTGGTAAGAATTTGCTCCTGGCAAATTACACCAGTGGCACTGTCTCGGTGCTTCCGATTCAACGCGACGGTAGTCTTGGTCCAGCCGTCGACGTCGAACAACACAAAGGTTCTGGACCACGCGAGCAACAAAAGTCGGCACACGCACACTGCATCAAGCTCGATCGCGCCAATCGCTTCGCGTTCGCCGCGGATCTCGGCGCCGACCAGGTGATGATCTACCGGTTCAATCCGCTGAACGGTAAACTCGAGCCCGCCGAGCAACCCTCGGCAACGCTTCATCCCGGCGCTGGACCACGTCACCTGACGTTTCATCCAAACGGCAAATACCTCTACGTGATCAACGAACTCGACTCGTCATTGACCACCTTCAGATACGACGCGGCGAAAGGAATGCTCACCGCGTTTGAAACCGTCTCCACATTGCCGCGAGATTTCACCGGCACGAGTTATTGCGCCGACGTTCACGTCTCCAAATCAGGCCGGTTTCTTTACGGCTCAAACCGCGGACACAACAGCATCGTGGTATTCGCCATCGACCCGCGCACCGCGCGCCTGAGCCTCGTCGAGCACGTTTCCACCGAAGGCAACTGGCCGCGAAACTTCACGATCGATCCGTCCGGGCGCTTTCTGCTGGTCGCAAATCAGCGCTCGGACAACGTGGTCGTGTTTCGCATCGACGCGCAAACCGGACGCCTGACACCGACGGGCAACTCAGCCGAGATTCCCGTCCCGGTGTGCCTCCAGTTTTCCTGATAATTTTCTGCCGTTTTGTGCCTCTTTGCGGCTAAAATACCCGCGTTCCTGTATTCCTGCCTGAGGACAGCAAATAGATGAGAAAAGTGACTCGTGCCCTGGGGGCAGTCAGTCTTTCACTGTGCTTCGTGCTCCAGCCCGCACTCGCCCAGAACGCGCCGGACGTGATCGATAGCGACGAGTTTTTCCGTCGCAACAACCAGATCAAACCGCTCCCTGATCATTCGCAAAAGATCGAAGCGTTGCTCAAACGCATGACGATCGAAGAGAAGGTCGGGCAGATGACCCAACTCGCCA
>DATEHX010000027.1:0-7357 GCA_035279345.1 Pyrinomonadaceae bacterium
GTACGGCCGCACGGGAATGTGCGCGCCGGGGCTGAATTTGCCGTGCTTGATCGGCGTCGTGTCGCTGATGAATTCCACGAGCTGCGGCGTCAGACCGCAGTAGTTGGTAACAGTCGTACTCTTCGACGTAGCCGCATAACCGGCAACGCGATGCCCCGCGCGACTCAACTCTTCCAACATGCAGCGCAACTCATCACGCGAAGCCTCGATGTTTTGCCGCAACCGTGCATAAGTCTCCGGCCGCCCCAAACCCAACGCAGCTTCCTTCTCTCGCAGCCGTTCAACCGACGCGGAGATCGGAAACGCACCCGTATGACTCAACACATAACGCATCGATCCACCGTGCACGTTCTGTGGCAACACATCGATCAATTCCAGTCCGTGAAGCGCCGCGAGAAAACTGACTGACTCCGCGGAAAAGTAGAACGCATGTTCGTCATAAATCTGGTCGTAGGAAGTCTTCTCCACGATGTCGCCGAGGTATGGATCCTCAAACGCGAGTATGCCGCGCGGTTTCAGCAGTCGTTTGATCCCTGCAAACACCGAATGAATGTAGGGAATGTGGCACATCACATTCGCGCCGAGGAACGCATCGACCGGTCCATCTTCAGCAAGAATTTGCGCGGCAAGATCTTCATCGAAAAACTGCGACACGGTGCGCACACCTCTCCGCTGCGCTACTTCCGCAACATTCGCGGACGGCTCGATGCCGAGATGTCGCACACCCGCGGCCGCGAAATTCTTCATCATGATCCCGTCGTTGCTACCCATCTCCACTACAAACGGATCGTCGCTTTGCAAATAGTTCTGCCTTACCCACCACGCAAACTTCTGAAAGTGTTGCGCCATGCGCGTCGACGTTGAGGAAAAGAACGCGTAGTTGTCGTGAAACATTCTTTCGCGTTCGACCAGTTCCGCGAGTTGGACCATGCGGCAGTTTTCACAGAACGCAACCTGCAACTCAAAAAAGTATTCGTCGGCGAACTGCTCGGCGGAAAGAAACCCGTTCGCGATCGGCATCTTCCCAAACGAAAGAAACGGCTCGACCGGACGCTCACAAATTAAACAGGGCTTCATTGTTTAAGCTACTTGTGCCTTTTGTGCTTCTTGTGCCTTTTTGTGGCTTCGCTCCGTGCGCCAGTTCATCAACGGTGCCAACTTCGCCGGCGTCGCATACCCTGGATAAGCCTGGTTGACCTTCCCCGATGCTTCCACCGCGAAAGGAATCGTCAACGGCCTGGACCAAATATCACGCTGGCCCGCAATCGACGGAACAATCGCCACCTCAAACGCATGCGCGGCAAAATACTCCGCCGGAAAACTCACGCGGCTCACATAGTCGCCGCGTTCGACTACCGGAAGATCTTCAGAGTCGCCGTTGTGAATCGTCTCCAGCAGCATCGTGCCTTCGACGTCAAACACCTGAACGCAAATATGAAAACCCGGCGTATCTCGCAAGAGTGTGTACCCGAGCACGAGATCGAGCGGTTTACCACTCAAAACCGTCGACGCAGTAACGCCATCCTGTTCGAGCGAGACATAATTCATACGAAAAGCCGGGTCAGAGGGCATCGCCGCGAGCACCGCATTCAGATCCCGCAAATTTTCATTTCGGGTCGCAAGCTCGAGATACCTCTCAATCACATTAGAGCTCGATCCAGTGGCTTTGATCTGGCCGTGTTCCAACCAGATCGCCTCGCTGCACAAACTCCGCACCGCCTGCATGTTGTGACTCACAAACAGCACGGTCCGCCCGGAATGCGAAAGGTCACCCATCTTCCCGAGACACTTGCGTTGAAACGCGACGTCGCCCACGGCCAGCACTTCATCGATCACCAGAATCTCAGTTTCCAAATGCGCGGCCACAGCAAATGCGAGCCGCACGTACATGCCACTCGAGTAACGCTTCACCGGCGTGTCCAAAAACTTCTCCACTTCAGCAAACGCGACGATCTCGTCAAACTTGCGCACGATCTCCGCCTTGCGCATGCCGATGATCGCGCCGTTGAGAAAAATGTTTTCCCGCCCGGTCAATTCGGGATGAAAGCCCGTGCCGACTTCGAGCAGCGAACCGACTCGGCCGCGAACGCGAACGTTTCCGTGCGTCGGCTTAGTGATGCGCGAAAGAATTTTCAGCAGCGTGCTCTTCCCTGCTCCGTTGCGGCCGATGATGCCGACCGCTTTGCCTTCGGGCACATCAAACGAAACGTCCTTAAGCGCCCAGATTAGTTCGGCCTTTTCTTTGCGCGATGCACGGAAGGGACGCGAGACACTTTCCGCGATCACGTCGCGCAGCGCTCGATATCCTTCGCGCCGTCCGATCGCGTACTTCTTGCTCAGCAGTGCACAACTGATCGCACTCAAACTACGTCAGCAAACTCCTGTTCCATGCGGCGAAAGTAATAAAGACCACCAGTCAACAGCACCAACACCACAACCACCGAAACAAACAACATCGCGCTCGGCGGCGACGATTTCCCCAACAGCGCCCAACGAAAACCCTCAACCACACCGGCCATCGGATTCAGCCCGTAGAGCGCGCGCCAGTTCTCCGGCACGAGCGAACTCGGATACGCGACCGGCGTCGCAAACAACCAAAACTGCACGAGGAAGTTCATCGTGTAACGCACGTCGCGATACTGAACATTCAATGCCGACAACCAAAGTCCAACCGCCAGCGCAGTCAGCACCGCGAGCAAGATGAATCCTGGTAAAGCAAGAATCGCTGGTCCCGGCACGATGCCGTAGAAGAGCATCATCACGATCAGAATCGCGAACGCGATCGCAAAATCGACGAGACCGCTCAACACGGCAGCGATAGGAATAACCAGTCGCGCGAAGTAAACCTTCGTGATCAGATTTTGGTTCCCGATCAGACTGTTGCTCGATTCCGTCAACGCGTTGGCGAAAAGCTGCCATGGAATGAGCGCACAAAACGTGAAGACCGGATAAGGGATGCCGTCAGAGGGTAACTTGGCGAGTCTGCCAAAAAACAGACTGAAAACAAGCATCATGAAAAGCGGCTGCATCACCGCCCACGCCGCTCCGAGCGCCGTCTGCTTGTAGCGCACTTTGATGTCGCGCCAGACGAGGAAGTAGAGCAGCTCTCGATATTCCCAAAGCTCCGAAAGCTGGAGCGGTATCCAGCGATTGGGTGGCGTGATTAGGAGTGTTGGGAGGTCTTCAGTAACGGTGCTCATACTTATAAAGCCACAAAAAAGCACAAGAGGCACAAAAGCATTGAGGCAGACCAACGACCACCTCGTCTGACTCGTGCCTTTTGTGCCTTTTTGTGGCTAAGCGCTGGTTCGCTGGCCGTAGTACTTCTCGCTGTAATAACGTTGATAGTGATAATAATCGTGCGTCTGCACTTGCGTATTGTTGAGCACGACGCCAAATATCTTCGCGCCGACTTCCTGCAAGAGCTGCTTCGCACGCCGCACGATATGCCGCGAACTCTTGCCGCCATGGACCACCAGCAACACTCCGTCGACCATCGTCGAAATCAACACGCCGTCAGTGAACGAACTCACCGGCGGCGAATCGATGATCACGTGATCGAACTTGCTCTGCAGCAGCGTCATGAGATGGCGCATCTGATCCGAGCCGATTAGCTCTGCCGGGTTTGGCGGAATCGGACCGGAAGTCAAAACGTTCACGCCCTTCGCTTCGTCGAGATTGATCATTGCCACGATCTCGTCGTCCGAAACCGAACTCGAGAGTATTGAGCTCAACCCGAGTTGATCCGGCACGTCAAAGATCGAATGCAATCTCGGGCGGCGCATGTCGGCGTCGACGATCACGACCGAAGCGCCAGTCTGCGCGAGAATGGACGCAGTGTTGACCGCGGTCGTCGTCTTTCCTTCACCCGGAAGACTCGAAGTAACGAGCAACGCCTTCGGCGCGCGACCAGCCGAAGAGAGCAGCACCGAAGTGCGCAGGTGTCGATAAGCTTCCGCCAGCGGCGAGCGTGAGTCGGCGTTAATCAGTAACTCTTCGCGGCTGTCAGAGTGGCTGTTTCCGTTTCGTCTCAACAGTGCCTTCGAAGTGCCGAGCAAACGATTTTTTGCGACTCCACCAACTGAAGGAATAACAGCCAGCGCCGGCAGATGAAGTCCGCGTTCGACTTCTTCCGTAGTGCGCACACTGTCGTCGAGATATTCGAGAAACAGCGCAAACCCGATTCCCAATCCGATCGACAGGAAAAACGCAGTGAAAACTGTCCGCGTGCGATTTGGCCCAATCGGCGCATCCGGCGCCAGCCCGTAATCGACTACGGAAATGTTGTTTGGCTTGCCGGCGATCACAACGTCGTTCTCTTTCGCGCCCTGAAGCAGACTGTTGAGCAACGCCTTGTTCGTATCGATCTCCTGTTGAATGATTCGCGCGTTGATCGCTGCTTCGTTTTGGGTCAGCGTCTCCGCGCGCTGCGCGTTGAACGACTGGCGCAACGCCTGTTCGCGCCCGAGCGCCTGTTTGTATTTGGTTTCGAGCGTCGCTAACAGCGTGGTCGACTTACGACTTCGCAAATCTTTCAACTGCTTATTGAGTTCGGTAATCTGCTGGTCCACTTCTTTGACTTCCGGCGCTTCTTCGGTAGCTTCGACCAAAAGTTGCGCACGTTTCTGACGCAGATCGTTCAGCTTCGTATCGAGATCGGAAACTTGTTTCGCATCGTTCTCCGCGAGTGCTTCAGCCGCGCCCGGAATACTCGCCGCATTGAACGCCGCCTCCGCGGTCTTGCGATCATTCTCTGCTTCAAGCAACTGTCGATTCAGACCCGCCAAACGTTCGACAACGGTATTCTGAGTCGGGTCAAGCGAGATGATCTGATTGTTGCGCGCGTAGTTGACCAGGCGTTCCTCGTCAGTTCGGATCTGCTGCTGCAACTCGGCGATGCGCTTCTGGAGAAAAGTTCCGGTCGAACTGTTTGTCTCCATCTTCTTTTCGAGATTCGCGTACACGTACGTGTCGGCAATGGCGTTGACTACCTTCGCGGCAACCTGCGGATCGGTGTGCGAGTAGCGAATATCGATCAGACTCGTCTCTTTGTAATAACCGCGCGCTTCCTTCACCGGTTCGACTTTCAAGCCGGCGATGATCGCACCAACGTACGGCTGAAGCCGCTTGGCTTCGGCCAGGTCTTCACGTGACGACGCGGGCGCAACAGCAGACGCAGCGACGGGTAACTCTTCAGGCTTTTCCGCGGTGCTCGACTCGCGCTGGCTGATTCCGGTCATTTCAAGAATCGTTCGCCACGTGGATCGCTTTTGCGCAGTGCTGCCTTTGAAGAAATCCGGATTGTGTTCGAGATCGAGCGTGCGGACGACGCGACGCAGCAATCCCTGTGAGGTCAGAATTTGAAGTTGTGTGTTGAAGTAAACCGATTCTTCGCTCGCGCTGTAGAAGTACGGCGGCTTGCCGCTGAGTGTTGAATTGTCTTCCGGCTTCACCTGCACGCGCGCTTGCGCTTCGAAGTAGTCGGGCTTTCGGGCCACGTAAAGAACGGCGAGCATCGTGATCAGCGCGACGAGTCCCAACACCATCCACAGACGTTTGCGGATCGCACGCCAGTAGTCGATCAAGTGAACTTCGTTCTGCGCGTTTGGATCGACGCCGTAGTTATACGACTGCGGCCGTTCGACGCTCTCAAGCGCCGCTGGGGCGGGCTCGGGTTTGATCAGATCTGTAGGAGGTTCGTTAGGAGGTTTCATGGTTCAGTGTTCAAGAAAGGTCCTGTTCATATAGGTCCTATAGGTCCAATAGGACCTATTTCTTTAGGGCACCACGCGCACCGGAAGCTGCCCCACGCCAGGCACCACGCCTTGAATCAAACTGCGCAGAAAACTCTTGCCGGCTGAGGTCGGCACGTCGATGATGTCGTTCGGCGCAAGCGCAAGATCTTCAGAACGTTTCTTCTCGATCGCATACAAGTCCACCGTGATCTCTTTTCGCACTGAAGTACCCGGCTCCTGCCGCAACACGCGAATCTTGTCCTTGCGCGTGTCCTGCTTCAGCCCGCCGGCCATCGCAATCGCGCGCGTCAGCGTGACAGGCTCGCGCAACGGAATCGTCAACGGCATAAACACATTGCCGACAACGTAAACCTGATCCGCTTCCGGCACCGTCACAATGTCGCCGGTCTCAAGATAAGGATTCGATTCCGGTTTGCCCGCGAGTACGTCGCCGAGTTTGAAACTGGAAAACGCGGCGTTTTCTTCGTTCTCAGTTGGTTGTTTACAAGGTGAGATATTGGTCGAGTGAACGATGTTGATAGTCTGACCGGCTTTCGCCGACGGACCTTTAGCGTAGGTGAGCAGTTCGAGCAAACGCACGCGGCGCTGAAGTTCAAACCGGCTCTGATCGTTCACCGCGCCGATGATCGCTACCTGCCGCGAGTGATACTCCTTAATAAATACATCGACCTGGAGGTTGCGGTAATACTTCGTATAGCGCGTCGCAATCTCTTTCGCGAGTTCGCCTTCCGTTTGGCACGAAGCCTGAATCTCCGTTTCGATTAACGGCATACGGATCATGCCGCTGCCTTCGACACGCACCGCCTCGCGCGACAACTGCGGCCGGTTATAAATACGAATGTCGAGCACGTCGCCCGCGCCGATCCTGTATCGGTCATCCTGTTGCGCCTGGGCAGTGAGGGTCAATATCAGCAAAATCCCTGTTACTAAAACGTTCCGCATCTATTTACCCGCAATCCCGATGCGCCGCGACAGCAACGCCTCGCGCATGTGATTCGGGTGCGCGAGATTCAAAACCGTATTGCTCAACAGCACCATCAACTCTTCATGCTCGCGCCGAAACAGTCCCGTCAGCGGCTGGTCGCTGACTTTCATCACGATCCCTTCCCTCACCCACTGCCAGAACTGTGCCTGCGTGGTCCAGAATTCTTTTCGATCGCGGCAAACGACGAGCGCCGTTTTCCTTTTGCGTTTCTTTTTCCTGGGGGTTGTCGTCATCAATGCACACCTCAAGCCTTGCGTGTCTCTGTACGAGCGACACACACGTACCCGTTAGGGAAGCCTCTCATGCGAGGCGGCAACAAGTTTTCAAAACACTCTCAACTCAACCCGCTGGACTTCACAGTGCGCGGAACAAGCAGAGGGGCGCCCTAAGAAGTTCCGTGGAGCTTCGACGGGGGTGCTTAACGCGACTGTTGTGGGTGAGTGTGCGGAGTTTGGTGTAGTTCGGTAGTTCTATAAAAAACATCAACGTCTCAGTGAATCAGCGGCGACGTTGTCGGGGAGCCTCCGCGTATCCAAGGCGAATGAGATCAAACTGATGTACGGGCAGAGACTAATGCCAATCCCTTGCTGTGTCAAGGCTGTTGAACACAAAATGT
>DATEHX010000028.1:0-5545 GCA_035279345.1 Pyrinomonadaceae bacterium
TCCGTTGCCGAACACGGGCACGACCGGTTTGACGTTCTCGCCGATCAATGCACTGAAAACTCGGCAAGAGACAATGCGCATCGATCACAACTTCAATGACAATCACCGTCTCTTCGGCCGTTATACCCACGACCTGAATCTGACGACGGAACCGGGCGGTCTGTTCGCGAATACGAACCTGCCCAACGTCACGACCACTGACACACGCATTCCCGGTCAGATACTGGCGATCTCGTTGACCGACGTTTTGTCGCCGACAGTCGTCAATGAAGCGACCTACAACTTTTCATCAAACCTGATCGGCTCCAACGTTGTCGGGAAGAGCCGCGAATCGGACTTTCCGGCCGTGGCTACGATTCCGGAAGTCTTTCCGGAAAATAACGCTGGTGTGATTCCGCAAATCACGTTTACCAGCGCCGTCGCAAACATCAACAGTTTGCAAGGCTTCAATATCGTCTATAAGAATCAGGTGGTGCGCGACGTACTTACCTGGGTCAAAGGCAATCACACGTTCAAGTTTGGTGGTGAGATGTCGTGGGAGTCGAAAGACGAAAACGCAAACAACATCACGCAGGGCTTATTCTCGTTTGCCGGAACACGCAGTCGCGGAACTTCGGCCGGGATTAGCTTGACTCAGACCGGTATCGCATTCGCCGATTTCATGCTGGGCCGCGCCGACAGCTATTCGGAAGATCAGTTTGACGTGACTGTGAACCTGCGTTTTGGACGTCGTGAATTCTTTGCACAAGACACCTGGAGAATTCGCCCGAACTTCACGATCGATTATGGTGTGAGATATCAATACTTCACTCCAGTCAAAGACGCGAATGATGTGATGACGTCGTTTGACCCGGCGCTTTTCAACCCGGCACAAATTCCGGCTTGCAGAACAGCCGCTTGTGCCGCGTTGATCCGTGGCACCGGTAACGAACTGAATGGCATCGCCGTTGCCGGCAGCACTTCTCGCTTCGGTCGCGCGATTTCGCCGTCAGACAAAAACAACTTCAGCCCGCGTATTGGTATCTCGTGGGATCCATTCAAGAGCGGCAAAACCATCGTGCGTGCGGGTTACGGTTTTTACTACGACCAGGTTCTCGTCGGCATTTTCGAACAGAACGCGTTCGTGAATCCGCCGTTCAACAACCGCGCCACCTTCAGTGGAGCAGGCGTAGGTTTCTCGAATCCGAGCGGTGGGGCTCTCGGCGACTTGCCGGTGCGCGACTTGATCGCCAGTGACCCGGATTTCCAAACTCCTGAAATTCAGCAATGGTCCGTTGGCATTCAACGCGAGATCAGGCGCAACCTCGTGGCCGAGATTTCTTACGTCGGTACGAAGGGCGATCACCTGATCCGTCCGCTCGACATTAACTACCCGTCGCCGGCTGATGTGAATCGTGTTGGACTGGCAAATGCAAACACGGTGCGTCCCTTCATCGGTTACCGCCGTATTCAATGGCGCGAGACGAGCGCCAAGTCCAGGTATCACGGACTGCTTTCGTCGCTCAGTTATCGTTTCACAAGCGGCGTCAGCCTGACCGCGAGCTACACCTTCAGTAAGACGATGACTGACGCGACCAACGATCGCGACGCCGTCGACTTCCCGCAGGATCCGCTCAACCTGCGCGCGGAATACGCGGAAGCACGTACTTCGCGGCCGCACATCTTCAGCGCCAGTTACGTTTATGAACTACCGTTCTTCCGCAAGAATCCGAACGCGTTTTTGCGTGGATTCCTTGGCGGTTGGGAGTTTGCCGGTATCACTGATATCGCGTCGGGTCAGCCGGTGGCGAGAGTTGTCTCGGGAGCGAGCAACGTCGCAGCCATCATCGGTCAGTATCCTAACGTGGTTTCAGATCCGAACAGCGGTCTGGCGGGAACGATCGATCCGGTGACGGGTTTGCCGTTCATCTTCGATCCGAAAGCGTTCGTGGCGCCTGCGAATGGCACGTACGGCAATGCGTCGCGATCCTTTGCACGTTTGTTTGGCCGCAACCAGACGAACATGACGTTGACGAAGAATATCTATTTCAACAACGAGGATCGCTACAAACTCCAGCTTCGCGCGGAAGCGTACAATGTGTTCAATCACACGCAGTTCACCGGAGTAGGAACGACCTTAACGACTACGTCGACCTTTGGTTTGCCGACAGGCGCTCGCCTGCCGCGTGAATTTCAGTTCGGCGCGAAGTTCGTGTTCTAGGAACAAGAAGAGGTTTTCCCGCAAAGGCGCAAAGAGAGATGTTTGATCTCACTTTGCGCCTTTTCCTTTGCGCCTTTGCGGGAAACTTCTCTCTGTGTCTCGGTGTCTTGTGGTTTTAGGGCAGCTTCTTACGATACCGCTCGGCTTCGCTCTTGCGCTTTAGATCGTGTAGCGACTGCGCTTTTCGTAACTCGGCTTTTCCTTCTTCGTTCAGACCTGCTTTCATCAATGCGCGTCCGAGTTGAAAGTGTCCGTCGGCGATCGTGTCGTCAAGTTTGACTGCTGTCCTGAGTTCTTCGACGCCTTCCTTGAGTTTTCCCGTGAGGACAAGCGCACGGCCGAGGGCAAATCTCGTGTCGAATTCGTTTGGATAAGACGCTTGTGCGGTTTCCAGCAACGGAAGTGCACGTTGCGCGTCTCCCCGCGTGAGATAAAGATCGCCGAGTGTAAACGAAGCGCGCGGATCGTTAGGTGAACGGCGTAGAACTTCGAGCAGTTCGCGTTCTGCCTCGTCGTATTGGTACAACTTCCAATGGAGATACCCGAGCCCGTAACGCGTGATGGTTGATTCCGGATCGAGCTCCACTGCTTTTCGATAAGCTTCGAGAGCTTCCGGCGTGCGGCGCGCTCCGTCGAGCGCATCTCCATACTGGCTCCACAAAAACGCGCTCGTGTTTGGCAAGCGCAGGCGGCGCTGGAGGACTGTCGCCGCTTCCTGGTATCTGCGCTGTTGCATAAAACTCTTGGCCGCGAGTTCGAGAAGGGCCGCGTCTTCCGGTGCGTGAAATAGCAGTTGCGCGATTTCACGGCTTGCTTCCTGGTATTTCTCATGACCCACGAGGGCGATGGCCAGCGCGCGACGAGCGCCGTCGTTGTTTGATTCCAGCGCGAGCGCTTGTCTGAGTGGAGTGATGGCGGCGGCGTATTCACCTTTTCTTACGAGCGTGAGACCAATGTTGAAGTGTGCTCCGGCAAGTTTTGGATCGAGCGAGATCGCGTGCTTCCACGCCTCGAGTGCTTCGTCCGTTTTGTCCTGCCGGTTGAGCACGACGCCGAGGTTGGTCCAGGCCCGAGCGTCGTTGTTGGCGAGTTTGAGAACAGCGCGCCAGGTTTCTTCTGCTTGTTGCCAGTTCTCATCCGCTTCGAACTTACGGGCAGTTTCGTAATACGTTCGAACCTGTTCCACTTGCCGGGTTTGTCCCAGCGCGGTGGAGCAGAGCAGCATTGCCAGCAGCAAAGCCGATTTGTAACGAAATCGAATCATGCAGTGGTAAGCATTATATAATTCAGCTCATGAACACAAACGTGGCCCCGTCTCCCTTAACCTTACAGAATGCGCGCGTCGTGCTGCCGGACCGTATCATGGACGCCGGCACAGTCGTTGTCGAATCCAGACGGATTGTTTCCGTGGGTGAGTCAGGAACGCCGAAAGGCGAGGTTTTGGACCTGTCAGGCTCGATCTTATTGCCGGGTTTTATCGATGTTCACATTCACGGGGCGGTTGGTGTCGACGTGATGGAAGCGACGCCGATTGGGCTGCGGGAAGTTTCTGAGTATCTCTCAACGCAGGGTGTGACAAGTTGGTTGCCGACGCTCGTGCCGGGTTCGGATGAAAACTATGCGAGCGTAGCGGCGGCTGTGTCCGAAGCGATGCGTTCTTCGGACGGGAATGGGGCACGGATTTTAGGTCTGCATTATGAAGGACCGTTTGTGAACTCTGCGCAGTGTGGCGCGCTACACGTTGAGTACTTCAAGACCTATTCGAGTCCTTCAGACCTGGATTCTTTGCCGGTAAGTAAGGAGATGGCGCGGATGATCACGCTCGCGCCGGAGATCGCGGGCGGCGTTGAACTGATTCGTCAACTGACGCGTCGCGGTTGGGTAGTGTCGATCGGTCACACGCGGGCAAGTCTAGAACTTCTCGATCAAGCGCTCGCGGCAGGTGCTCGTCACATGACGCACTTCATGAACGCGATGTCGCCGCTTCACCACCGTAATCCCGGACCAATCGCGTGGGGACTTGCTAATGAAGACGTCACCTTCGACATGATTGCCGACGGCATTCATCTCGACCCATTCATGCTCAAGCTTTTAGTAAAGCTCAAAGGAGTTCAGGGAATCACTTTGATCAGCGACGCAATCGCGGCTGCCGGAAAGGGCGACGGCGATTACGCGATCTGGGGTGAAACGATCTCCGTCAAAAACGGCCGCACCGCGAACGCCTCAGGCAGCATCGCCGGTTCCGTAATCACAATGCTGGACGCCGTACGCGTGATGCATTCCCTTGGCCTCTCATACATCGACATCGCCCGCATGGCCTCCACGAACCCCGCCCGCCTCCTCGGCCTCCATCACTCATTGGGCTCCATCGAACCCGGCAAACGCGCCGACCTCGTCGCCCTCGATGCGAACGGCAACATCAACCTAACACTCATCGCGGGTCAGCGCCGGTAAAAAACGTCACGCGGCTTCATGTCCTTCTCGCATGGCTTTAACCTGGTGACGGATGTCCAACCTGGTGGCTTCATGTCCTTCTCGCATGGCTTAACTTGGTGAGGGACGTCCAGCCTGCGGTGGCTTTGTCTCATTCTCACCTGGCTTTAGCCAGGTGAAAGATCTCATATAAAAGATTGGGAAACCGTTTCAACGGTTTCCTTCATCGCGCCATTCAAGGCCATACCGCTTAACAAACCGTTGGTACTCATCGGCAAAACTATGCTTCTTATGATGCTCTTCCTGATTTGCAATATAACGTGCCACTCGATCCACATCCGACTGCGAGACTGAGAACGCTCCATAACCCCGACCCCAGAAGAACTTTCCTCTGATGATTCGGTTCTGGTTTATCCAATGCGACGAGCTTCCCTTGAATAACTTGATCACATCTTCAATACAAATGCTGGTGGGAAGATCGATCAACGCATGTGTGTGGTCAGCATTGACAAAGTTGATCTTCATGTAGATCCCCTTTTCCAGCGCGTAGGTGGTGAGAAATCTGGACGTCCGCGCGGCCGCTCGTTTATCAAGCATCCTTTCCCGCGACAGCGTTTCCCAAATCAGATGTGTCCAAAGACGTGAGTATGCGTGAGTAGACATCGTGAGGTTTTCCTTTCAAGTGAGGTTCTATTTAGCGATCCGGTTGGAAACCGTTGAAACGGTTTCCAGCTTTTCATTATCTTTAAAACACCTGGCTAAAGCCAGGTGAGAATGAAACGAAGCCACCGCAACGTAGTACGTCCCCTTCATTGGCAGGGGCCAAGTGAGAATGAAACAAAGCCACCGCAACGTAGTACGTCCCCTTCATTGGCAGGGGCCAAGTGAGAATGAAACAAAGCCACCGCAACG
>DATEHX010000029.1:0-12014 GCA_035279345.1 Pyrinomonadaceae bacterium
CAGACAGCGCCGGAGACATTGGACGTACACGCATCGTTTCTCGAAATGGGCGCGGACTCCATCGTTCTCGCCGAAGCGATTCGCGTCGTGGAAGACAGCTTCCATATCAAAATCTCCATTCGCCAATTGTTCGAGCAGTTCACCACGCTCGACACGCTGGCCGAGCACATCGAGAAGAACACTGCCACAGCGCAAACGGCCGCACCTCAACCGCTCCACGTCGAAGCGCACCGCGCGGTTACTCAACCGAACCCGCCCGCGTGCGCCCTGCCCGCGCGGCAGTCGCCGGACTTTGCCCCAGCGATCGAACCCACACCATACGTGCCTTCGGCAGAAGCAGGCGCGAGCCCAAACGCGAACTCGCTCGAGCGCATCATGACGCGGCAGATCGATCTGCTCGCACAGTTCTCCGGTCTCATGTCGCAGCAACTTTCCGTGCTGGGCCAAAGCGTCCCGCCCGGCCGCACCGCGGTAATACCCCAAGCCATCGAAGCGCATGAAGAGACTCGTCATCAGGAACCGTCTACTCAACTCTCGACGGTCGATCCTCGTCCTATACCACCGCGGTCAAGCAACGGTACTAACGGCAGTAGCGTGTCGACAGAAGCCGCACAAACACCGGCTGCGGTAAGCGAAACACGCACGCCGTACGTTCCCTTTCGACCTATCCAGCCCGGCGCAGTCGGGGGCTTCACCGAGCGGCAACGACAACACCTGAGCAAACTCGTCGAACGCTTCACGCGCCGCACCGCCGCTTCAAAGCAGGTGGCGCAACAGTATCGACCCGCACTCGCTGACAGCCGAGCAATCGTCGGCTTCCGCCTCTCCATCAAGGAGATGCTCTACCCAATTGTCGGCGCAGGCGCCGATGGCGCGCGGCTGCGCGATCTCGACGGCAACGAGTACGTTGACATCACGATGGGCTTCGGCGTCCACCTCTTCGGCCACCGCCCGCCGTTCATCACCTCAGCAATCGAAGAACAGCTCCAGCGAGGCATTGAGTTAGGACCGCGCCCGGCGCTCGCCGGAGAGGTCGCCGATCTTGTGTGCGAACTGACCGGGATGGATCGCGCAACCTTCACCAACTCCGGAACGGAAGCGGTGATGACGGCGATCAGGCTCGCGCGCGCGCGCACCGGCCGGACAAAGATCGCGATCTTCGCAGGCTCATATCACGGCCACTCCGACGGCACGCTCGCCCGCGCGCAGAGCGATGGCCTCTCGGTTCCGCTCGCGCCCGGCATCCCGCCGCGCGTAGCCGAGGACGTACTGGTGCTTGAATACGGCAGCCCGCGCGCACTCGAACTCCTGCACGCACACGCCGACGAACTCGCCGCTGTTCTCGTCGAGCCGGTGCAGAGTCGGCATCCGGAGTTGCAACCGCGCGAGTTTCTGCACGAGTTGCGAGCGTGGACGCACGCAGCCGGCGTTGTTTTGATCTTTGACGAGATGGTGACGGGTTTCCGCGTTCACCCCGGCGGCGCGCAGGCGTGGTTCGGTGTCGCAGCCGACCTCGCGACTTACGGCAAGATCGCAGGCGGCGGTTTGCCCATCGGCATCGTCGCTGGCCGTGCTTCTTTCATGGACGGCATTGACGGCGGCATCTGGGAGTACGGCGACAACTCCTACCCGCGCGCCGAGACCACTTACTTCGGCGGCACCTTCTGTCAGCACCCGTTGGCGATGGCCTCAGCGCGCGCCGTGCTCGCACATCTCAAGGAGCGTGGTCCATCGCTGCAAGCGGAGTTGAACGAGCGCACCTCGCGTTTCGCTGCGACGCTAAACGAACACTTCGCGCGCGAAGAGATGCCGCTGCGCGTTGCGCACTTCGGATCGCTGTTCCGCTTCAACTACACGGGCAACATGGATTTGCTCTTCTATCACCTGCTCACGAAAGGCGTCTATGTGTGGGAGTGGCGCAATTGCTTCCTCTCAACAGCGCATACGGACGCGGACATGGACCACATCGTACACGCCGTCGTTGAGAGCGCCGCGGAGATGCGCGCGGGCGGGTTCATCCCGGATAAATCCGGCGGGCCTACGAACGGCGTGCGACCCGCACCTGTCGAAAAAGTGAGTGGGCAGCAGGCGCTTGGGTTTTGGGGGCGTCGTGAAATGAAACCGGCGCTGGTCAGCGCGCCCGCTAGAGTTGAGGAGGCGCGCGCGCCAGCCCGCGAGACTGTGCCGTCGACACATGGTGATAAGACGGTCCAGTTCAGCCTCTCCTTTTTCGGCAACTACGAAGCCGCATTCGACGGGCACAAATACGACCTGCTAATCGAGGGCGCGAAATTCGCCGATCGCCACGGCTTCGAAGCGGTCTGGATTCCCGAGCGGCATTTCCACGCCTTCGGCGGGTTTTCTCCTAACCCTTCGGTCATCGCAGCGGCGCTCGCGAGAGAGACGGAGCACGTCCGCCTGCGCGCGGGCAGTGTTGTGCTGCCGCTTCATCACACCGTGCGCGTGGCCGAGGAATGGTCCATTGTGGACAACCTCTCGCAGGGCCGCGTGGGCGTCTCATTCGCCTCAGGCTGGCACCCGGACGACTTCGTCTTCGCGCCCGATGCTTACGGGCGCCATCGGGAGTTGATGTTCGAGAAGATCGAGGAGGTGCGGAAACTCTGGCGGGGCGAGTCGGTCGCTGCGCGTGGCGGCGCGGGCAATGAAATCCGCGTTCGCCTCTTCCCGCAGCCAATGCAGCGCGAACTGCCGATCTGGATTACGGTTGTTAATAACCCGGAGACGTACCGGCGCGCTGGCGAGATCGGCGCCGGCATTCTGACGAACCTGATGGGGCAGACTGTTGAAGACCTCGCGCGCAACGTCGCCCTCTATCGCCAGGCGTTGGCTGACCACGGCCACGATCCCGCGCGCGGCCATGTCGCGCTGTTGATACATACGTTCGTCGGGGCCGAAGCTGAGGAGGTACGCGAACGCGCCCGCGGTCCCTTCTGCGACTACCTCAAGTCGTCCCTCGATCTCTTGCAGAACCTCGTCCGCAGTCAGAGTTTACAGATTGACTTCGAGCGGCTTTCAGAAGACGACCTGAACTACCTTCTCTCGTCCGCGTACGAGCGTTACGTGAGGACGAGCGCACTTGTCGGCACACCCGAAACGTGCGCACCGGTGGTCCAACATCTGGCCGGCATCGGCGTTGACGAACTCGCCTGTTTTATAGACTTCGGGGTCGAGGCCGCAACAGTGCTCGACAATCTCCCGCACCTCGACGCGCTGCGCGAACTGTATCGTCCGCAACCGTCTGATCTATCTCACAGTCCCACTTACGAAATCAGCTCCGAGCCCGCCAAGATTGTTCGGCGCGTGCCGGCGACCGAGGCGCAACGGCAACTCTGGGTACTGGCCCAAGTGGGCGACGACGCCTCGTGCGCTTATAACGAAACGCTCTGCCTGAGACTGCGCGGAGCGCTCAACCGAACGGCTTTCGCAAACGCCATCCAAACGGTCATCACTCGCCACGAGGCGCTCTGGACGAGTCTCAGTGACGACGGCGCGGAGCAACTCGTCCATGCACCGTCTCCCCGTGAACTGCCACTTATCGACTTCCGCAACGCGGCTTCCGCCGAAGAGCGCGAGACAGAAGTCGCGCACTGGCTCAAGCAGGAGTGTCGCCGGAAATTCGACCTCGGCGTCGCTCCGCTACTGCGCTTCCACCTTCTCCAACTCGAAGCAGAGCACCACCTCTTCGTGCTCTCCACGCATCACGTCGTCTCAGACGGATGGTCGGTCGGAGTGCTCCTGGATGAGATCTGCGCCGCCTACGAAGCTGAGTGCCGCGGCGTCGCGTGGGAGCAGGACGTGCCTTTGCAATTCGGCGATTACGCCGAGAGTCTGCGCCAACCCGAGAAGCTGGCGAAGCAAGCCGGCGACGAGTCGTTCTGGGCCACGCGGTTGGGCGACGACCCGCCGCACGCCGATCTTCCCGCCGACCGCCCGCGTCCACCCGCGCAAACCTACCGCGGCGCGCGTCTGCACACGTCCTTTGAACTGCCACTCTGCGATGATCTGAAAAGTCTTGGCCGGCAACACGGCTGCACGCTCTTCATGACGCTGCTGGCTGGATACATCGCGCTGGTCCACCGGCTGACGGAGCAAGCAGACGTGGTTATCGGCATCCCGGTCGCGGGCCGCGAGGGACGCGCTGAGTCGCGGCTCATCGGCTTCTGCACACGCCCACTTCCATTACGCAGCCGTCTCAACGGCGACCCAACCTTCGCGGAGTTCATGGCCCACGTCCGCAACCTGCTGCTCGAAGCCTACGAGCACGCGGACTATTCATTACTCTGTCTGGTTGAAAAGCTGCACCGCCCGCGCGACGCGAGCCGCTTCCCGCTCTTCTCAACCAGCTTTAACCTCGAACCGCTCTTCGTTCCGCGGATGTTTGGGCTGGAGGTCGAGTGGGTTTCGTCGCCAGTGGGCCATAGCAAGTTCGACTTGAGTTTGAACGTGATGGACCATAGCGATGGGCTGCGAGTCGAATGCGACTTCAACACAGACCTCTTCGACTCGGCGACAGTCGCGCGCACGCTCGGCTACCTCCGCACACTGCTCGAAGACGCAGCGCGCCAACCCGCGCGACGTCTGTCGGAATTAACGCTGATGACGGAAGCACAGCGCGGACAAGTCATCAATGGATGGAACGACGAGGCGCAAGGCGCGCGCGAATTTCGCTGTCTTCACGAAGAGTTTGCGGAGGTCGCACGCCGGATGGGCGAGCGCACGGCTGTCATCTGCGGCGAACGCACACTCTCCTACGCGGAGTTGGACCAGATCTCCGGACAGCTCGCGAGCCGCCTTCGTCGCCTCGGCGTTGGGCCAGGAGCGTTGGTCGGCATTTGTCTGGAGCGTTCGGCCGAGATGGTTGTCGGCATGCTTGGCGTGCTCAAAGCGGGCGGCGCTTACGTCCCGCTCGACCCGTCGTACCCGCAGGAACGGCTCGCGTTCATGCTCGACGACGCGCAGGCCCACGTGCTGCTCACACAGTCTAATCTCGCGGAAAAGTTCAACGAGTATTGGGGTTACACCATCCGTCTCGATGCAGAAGAAAGTAAGGAAGAGGACGCAGCGCCGAGCACGTTTTCGACGGCTGGCGCGGAGAACCTCGCTTACGTCATCTACACCTCGGGTTCGACGGGGCAGCCGAAAGGTGTGGCCGTCTCGCACCGTGCAGTTCACAACCTCGTCCGCGGCACGAACTACGTCACGCTTGAAGAGTCGGACGTGGTGGCGCAGGTCTCAAACAGTTCCTTCGACGCAGCCACCTTCGAGATCTGGGGTGCACTGCTCTCAGGCGTGCGCCTCGTCATCATCGAGAAGGATGTAGCTCTCGCACCGCACGCGTTGGCCGCGCAACTCGAAGAGCACGGCGTCACCGCGATGTTTCTGACGACGGCCCTCTTCAACCACATGGCGCGTGAACTCCCGGCGGCGTTCCGTGGACTGCGGCATCTTCTGTTTGGAGGCGAGGCGGTCGAGCCGAAATGGGTCCGAGAGGTTTTGGAAAAGGGCCGGCCGGGACGGCTCCTGCACGTCTATGGTCCAACGGAGACGACGACCTTTGCGATGTGGCATGAGGTGACGAGCGTCGTAGAACACGCGCATACCGTCCCGATCGGCCACCCACTGACCAATGTTCAGATCTATCTTTTAGACGAACACCTGCGGCCCGTGCCCGTCGGCGTTCCGGGCGGACTGTACATCGGGGGCAGCGGGCTTGCGCGCGGCTACCTCGATCGGCCCGCACTCACTGCCGAGCGATTCATTCCCGATCCGTTCTCTGCAGAACCTGGCGCGCGTCTCTACCAAACTGGTGACCTGGCACGCTTCCTCACGGATGGCAATGTCGAGTTTCTCGGACGCAGCGATCAGCAGGTCAAGATTCGCGGTTTCCGTGTCGAGCCGGGCGAAGTCGAGGCGTTGCTCTCGGCGCATCCGCAAGTAGCGCAGGCGGCTGTTGTCGTGTGCGAAGACGAGCCGGGTGAGCGTCACCTCGTGGCGTACTTCGTTGCTAAAGAAGGGCAGACGTGCGGTGCAGGCGAATTGCGCCGCCACCTCGCCGCACGCTTACCGGTTTACATGGTGCCCTCGGCGTTCGTGCAACTCGACGAGTTGCCGCTTAACGCCAACGGCAAGGTGGATCGCAAAGCGTTGCCGCCGCCCGGCGAAGGACGGCCTGAATTGGAGGCGAAGTTCGTTGCGCCGCGCTCGACGGTCGAACGCCGGTTGGCCGGGTTTTACGCCGAAGTGCTCGGAGTGCAAACGGTCGGTGTCGAGGATGACTTCTTTGAACTGGGCGGTCACTCGCTCCGCGCGATGCAGGTTATCTCGCGCGTGCGCGACTGCTTTAACGTCGAACTCCCGCTCAGTCAGTTCTTCGAGACCGGGACACTCGCCGACGTAGCGCGCCGCGTCGAGCTGCTCGCGGCACAAGCAAGCCGGTAATCTACTCTGTGTCTCCGTGCCTCTGTGGTTAACTTTTCCTAACCATCATTGAACCACAGAGGCACGGAGACACAGAGAAGAGCACCTCGAGCAAACCAGGGCAAGTGTGCGCAACGGCGTGAAATAAGCGTTCCGTAATTTCGGCAATAATGCGACGCAGGGAGAATTGTACAGATGAAGATTTTTGTTGCCGGCGGAACGGGAGTGATAGGTCATTCTCTGTTGCCCGAATTACTCGCGAAAGGTCACGCTGTAGTAGCGCTAACTCGTTCTCCAAAAGATGCTGAGGCTTTAGCGGAACGAGGCATAGAACCTGCCCTTGCGGATGTATTTGATAACGATGCGCTCAAAGCGGCTGTCAGTCGCGCTAAGCCGGAAGTCGTGATCGAACAACTCACCGCTTTACCCAAAAGCTACACCAGTGAAGCAATGAAAGCCGCCGGTCCGTTCAACACGCGCATCCGTTTGGAAGGTGGCGCCAACTTGTTGGCAGCCGCTCGAGCGGCGGGTGTGCGTCGATATCTGAGGCAGTCGATCGCGTTCTGGGCGATTCCTGGTCCAGGTTTGGCGGATGAACAAACTCCTCTGGCACTTGATGCCTCGCCTGGGGTTGCGGCAGATGCGCGCGTGGTGACAGAGATCGAGCAGCGCTTGCTGGGCGATTCGGAGATAGAAGGCATTGCCCTGCGTTATGGCTTCTTCTATGGACCAGGTACCTGGTTCAACCCTGATGGCGATGTCGCGCGGCAGGTACGCGAGCAACAGTTTCCGATAGTCGGAAATGGCGAAGGCGTCTGGTCGTGGCTACACATCGAAGACGCGGCAATCGCCACGGTTGCAGCAGCGGAACGAGGCAATCCCGGGACTTATCTGATTGAGAACGATCAACCTCTACCCGTGCGCGAATGGCTCTCTGCGTTTGCAAAATGGCTGGACGCTCCACCACCACCGCAAATATCAGTGGAAGATGTTCTTAAAGAGAGTGGTGGTGCGGATGCGGTTTATTACGGAACTCAGATGCGAGGCGCATCAAATGCCAAGGCCAAACGCGAACTTAATTTTCAGCCGCGACCGTTGGAGTGGGTCAATGAGTAGACAGGATTCAGAGAATTAACAAGACTACCTCGGGAAATATCCATCTTGTGGATTCTGCAAATCCTGTCAAAGCCGGTCACTGACTCATCTCGCCGATGTACACACGTATCATCGACTCCGCGACGAAGTGCATCTTCTCTTGCGCTTGCAATCCCCTGCTCTTTGCCTCCGCCAGAACCCAGCGAAATTTTGCTGCCGCCGCGGCGCTCGTCATGTTTCCGGTAGGAATGGCGCCGGCTTCTCGCGCGCGTACGCCGGGCTCGTAGGCGGTTGTAGTAGTCGCATTTGCCGGGAATTGACTGGTAAGTATCACCGGTATTCCACGCACGTGCACTGCCTCTTCGATCAATTCGAGAAAAGAAAACTCTCCTTGAGTCGGAACGTTTCCCGCGCCAAAGGATTTAAGGATCAGGCCATTGCACGATGCGGTCTGAATCATTGCTCGGACCAGTTCCGGTTCGAGGCCGGGAATGAGTTCGATTTGAAGAATGCCGGTTTCGAAGTGCGGCTTGAACGTGGTTGAGTTCATGCCTGGCGATTGCTTGTTTGACTGCGTGAAGGCGAGCGGTTGCACGTCAATCGTTTGGGTGATGTAGGCCACGGGAGGAAACGCCGGAGATTCAAAGGCCGCGAATTTTCTTTCGTCGATCTTCTGTGTTCGACAGGCCCTGAACACATAATCGCCAAAACTTATTACGACCTCGGCGAGATCGGTAAGTGCTACTCGACAAGCATTAATCAAGTTGCGTCGAGCATCGCCACCCAGTGAGGACGGAATCGTCTGCGCTCCGGTGAACACGACCGGGAAATTCAATTCCTGGCCCAACGCAAACGCCACGGCCGAAGAAGTGAAATGCATCGTGTCGGTGCCATGCGTTACAACGAATCCTTTGTAATTCGCGTCGCGACGTTCGTAAATCGCCCGCGCTATGTTCGACCAGTCGATCGGAGTAATGTTTGTACTGTCCTTATTTGAAAGTACAACAAGATCGACTTCAACGAAGTTCTTGAGTTCCGGCGCGATATCTAAAAACTCATCGACTGATAAAGCCGGTCTGAAAACGCCATCGACCTCTTTCATCCCGATGGTGCCACCCGTGTAAACGATACACACTCTGTCCATATTTTTTGTTTCCAAAGATCTGGAAGCTTACCCGCCGCTCTTCACTTCATCAACTCTCGTTCAACATCTCCGCCAGCAGACGGTCTACCTGTTCCGACGAGAGATCGTCGAGTGAGGCGAGCAACTGTTCGGCCTCTGCCGCGCCGAGAGAATGATGCTCGTCAACATCGAAATGGACCAGGGCGGAGCTGTCTTCAGCTTGCTCGTCGAGCAGTTCGAGCATCTGCGCCACGAGTTCCGTGATGCTCGGACCGCTAACTAAAACTGCTACCGGCAAAGCGATGCCGAGATTTGTCTGAATGGCGTTCTTCAACTCGATCGCCATCAACGAATCGAGGCCCATCGCGTTGAGTGGTCTATGGCTGTCGAGCGCCGTCTGACGAAGTCCGAGGATGCGCGAGGCGATCGCGCGCAGGTAATCCACGAGCAGTTCGGCGCGCGCGGATGGTTCGGCAGCGAGCACAAGCTCGCGGGACAAACCTGGAGCGCCCTGTTGAGAGCTGGCTTGCGGATGTTCGTCTTCAATGAAGGCGACGCGCGAGAACAACGGGAGCGCGGCCACTTCAGGACTGAACTTTCGCACGAGCTTCCAGTCAATCGGTATAACCCCAACCTGAACAGAGGCCTGTCCGCGGTCGTGTGTGAAGAGTTGCGAAAGCGCCTCAATGCCTTCAGCAGGCGCGATGCTGCGGAAGCCGCGTTGTGCGAGACGGCCACCGCGCTCGGCCGACGCGGCAAGTCCAACTTCAGACCACGCGCCCCAGTTAATGCTCAACGCGGGCAGACCCTGCGTCTTGCGCTGATGCGACAACGCGTCCATGAAGGAATTCGCGGCAGCATAGTTAGCCTGCCCGGGCGAGCCGAGCAATGAAGCTACTGAAGAGAAGAGTATGAAAAAGTCGAGCGAGTCTTTCGGCAGCAAGTGATGCAATAACCAACTGCCGACGACTTTTGGCCCCCACGTTGCGCTGAAAGTGTCTGCGTCCTGCTGAAACAGCGTGCGGTCGTTGAGTGTCCCGGCGGCGTGAATTACACCACGTATTCGCGGCCACCCCTCGCGCTCGAACGTGGTGAGAAATGAGACCAACTGAGTCTCATCCGCGACGTCAACGGGCGCGAGATGAATGCTTGCACCCATCGCCTCGAGTCGGCGTATGGCGTTAATTTGCGACGCGAACGAGCTGTCGGGTTGCACCTCATTCCAGACTGAACGGATCGGCAGCGGCGTGCGACCCATCAGGATGAGCCGGCGCGCACCCTGTTGGACCATCCAGCGCGCGACTTGCAAACCCAACGCACCGAGCCCACCGGTTATCAGGTAGCTTGCGTCAGTGCGAAACTTGAGTACACGCTCCTCACGCTGATGTTCGGGACGGCGCACGAGCCGCCAGACGAAGCGACGTTCCTGACGAAAAGCTATCTGCCGTTCTTCCGTGGACGCTGAGAGTTCGCCGTGCAGCAACTGTGCGGACTGCGACGCGTCTATCCCGCCTTCAAGGTCAATCAATCCTCCGAAGAGTTGCGGCATCTCTTGCGCGACAGTGCGGCCGAGCCCCCAAAGCGGCGACTGTGCGATAGCGATCCGTGTTTCACCTTTGACGGCCCGCGCGCCTTGCGACACCAGCCAGACGCGCGTCTGCTCGCCGGTGTCACTCTGTGCCACAGCCTGCATCAGGTTCACGACGCTGATGCACGTGCTGAGGGATTGCTTCATCAGTGTGTCAGGAGTGAGCACGGAGAATTCCGGCGCGTCGAGACTCCAAAGATGAACGATGCCTTTGCAGCCGAAGCTGGCGCTGGAGGATTTATAAATCTCTCGCACGTCTTCGGGCCGGTTCGGCGACACGATAAAGGTTCGCTCATCAACGCGCGCGAACTCCGCACCCGGTTGGACCAGCAACACTTTCTCGCCGTCCGCCTCGAGTATCTTCGCGAGCGCCGCGCCGACGCCCTGCCGGTCAGAGAAGATGAGCCACACGCCGATATCCGGTTGCTCGCTGGAACTCTCCGCGTTTTTCTCGGCACGCTCCTGTTCTTCCCACATGGGTTCGTACATCCACTCGGCGACGCGCCCGGAAGAGCGCACCGAACGTTCTTCGAGAGATTGGAGTTCGACACCGGAGAGTTCGATTAAAACGCGGCCCGTCTCGTCGCGCAGTGACACGTCTGCCTTGAGGTCGTTGTTCCCGTTCTTGCGTTCTTCGTTAACCCGCAAAGAGGCGTGGCCCCACATACGCCCGGACGGACGGCCATGAACGCGAACTTCTTCAATGGCGACGGGAACGTAAGCGCCTGCCGACTCGTTGTTTCCTGAAATCGTCGCGGCGAGCAGTTGCAGGCAGCAATCGAGTATGGCGGGATGAAATTGGTAAGAAGCCGCTTCGGCTGCTAGATCGTCGGAGACTTCGAGTTGCGCGACGGCTTCAGTGTCACGCCGCCAGAGTGTGCGAATGGACTGAAAGCTCGGGCCGTAGTTGTAACCGGCGTTGCTCAGGAAGCTGTAGAAATCGTCGCCCGGCAACTCGTCTCGACAACGCTCGCGAATGGTTTCCAATGACGCGTCGGGCAGACCGTTTGACTCTTCACGATTGAAACTAATCTGTCCCGTGGTGTGCAGCGTCCAGTCGCCGCCTGCGTCTGGACGGCTGTAGATGTGAAACTCGCCGCCAGCTTCGTCCGGAATGGAGAAGCCCAACTGCATCGTGACCGCCACGTCTTTCGGCGCGTCTTTTGGCAGGAACAAAGCCTTCTCAAACTTCAGCGACATGAGCGAAGCTCGTTCACCAAAAATCTTTTCCGCAGCTCCAAGCGCCATCTCGATGTAAGCGGTCGCAGGCATCACCGCCATCCCCTGAACGCGGTGGTCCTTGAGGAAAGGCATGCGGGCATGCGACACCTTGAACTCCCAGACATGATTGAGCGAAGCATTTGCGGGCGAGACGTGCGCGCCGAGTAGCGGGCGTCGCTTGCCGTTGTGAGAAGTACGCTCCTCATCATCCGCGGGCTCGTCGAACTCAACCCAATAACGATCGCGCCGCCACGGATAAGTCGGAAGGCGAACGCATTTCCCGCCGTCGGGAAACAACGCTTTCCAATTCACATCGTGGCCAGACTCATACAGGCTGCAGAGCGAGCCGAGCATGACGGTTCGCTCGTCCTCATCGCGGCGAAGTGACGGCAGCGCAGTTCCGTCAACACCGGCGTGATACATCCCCTGCTGAAGCGAAGTCAGGACAATCGGGTGCGGACTGACTTCGATGAAGTTTCGATAATTACTCTCCAACAGCAGCCGCACGGTGTCGGAAAAGAGCACCGGCTCTCTCAGGTTTCGCCACCA
>DATEHX010000030.1:0-18901 GCA_035279345.1 Pyrinomonadaceae bacterium
GGACAGCCTAAAGGCTGAACTCAAAACGCGCGCCCGGAATGCCTGGCTCCCGGTACATGTAAGAGAGTGTTTAGAAGTTCGTGTAATCTTTGTGCTGTTTTGTGACCTTTATAGCAGACCATCTGCCACAGATGACGTTAATCGGTTATAATCAGCCCGCGAAAGCATGTCACTAAAATTAACCACCAGTCTTTCCCAGCGCCTAGTTCTGACGCCGCAACTGCGTCAGCGGATCGAGATGTTGCAGATGACGTCGCTCGAACTGACCGACCTCATTCAGCAGCAGTTGCTCGAGAATCCGGTGCTGGAAGAAGTGCCTTCACAGGAAGAGGTTCGCGAGCTCGCTGAGAAGGTTCTCGATCATCTGGCGAGTAATGATTCCGCGAGTTCGTTTGAAGAGCCCGGCGGTGAAGGCGAGCCCCTCGTTATCTCGTCAAACGGCTCCGGCGACGCGGACGTAGTGGCGAATATTCCGCAAGCGGCTGACGGCGAAGTCGGTGAAGCGATTGCCGCCGGCGAACATACGGAAGAAGGCGGCGGCGATGACGGCGGTGTCGACGAGGCGCAGCGTGACGCTTTCGAAGAGATCGATTTTGGACGTGAGTTTCAGGACTATCTCGACCCCGGTTATAAAACGCAGGAGATCGAGTACAAGGAAGATGCGCCGACGTTCGAGCAGTTTTTGACGCGTCCGCCCTCACTTGCCGAACATCTTGAGTGGCAAGTGAACATGACCACGATCGAGCCGCAGGTGGCTGATGCGGCGGTGACAGTGATTGGAAATCTCGACGCGGATGGCCGTCTCAATGCGACCAACGAAGAGATGGCCGCGATGGAGAAGTGCTCGGAAGAAGTGATCGAGCAGGCGCGTCAGGCTGTGATGCGTCTCGATCCGGTTGGTTGCGGTGCGCGCGACGTCAAAGAGTGTCTGCTGGTGCAACTCGAAGTTCGCGGTGAAAGCGAACGGCTCGCTGTGCGTTTGATCAGCGATCACCTCAACGACTTGCAACAGCATCGCTTGCCACATCTCTCGAAGCAGATCGGCATCGACGTTGAAAGTTTATTGGAAGAGTTGCAGTTCATCCGCTTGCTCGATCCGTATCCGGGCCGGCGTTACTCCTCCGAAGAACCGATTCTCATCAGCCCGGAAATCTACATCGAAAAACTCGACGAGAATGATGAGGAGTACATAATTTACTTCGCTGACGATGGCAGTCCGCGGCTGCGCGTAAGCCAGCAGTATCAAAATATGCTCAGCCAGGGCGTGAGCAATGAAACGAAGAGTTTCATTCGCGAGAAGATGCGCTCGGCTGTGGACCTGTTGCGAAACATAGAACACCGCCGGCAGACGATCTACAAAGTGGTCGAATCGATCGTGCGGCGGCAGAAGGATTTTCTCGATCACGGAGTGCAACACATCAAGCCGATGATGTTGAAAGACATCGCGGAAGACATCGGCATGCACTTGTCGACTGTGTCGCGCGTGGTGAATCGCAAGTATGCCCACACGCCGCAGGGCGTGATCGAGTTGCGCCGCTTCTTCACTGAGGGCATGTTGAATGAAGACGGCGAGGAAGTCTCGACGCGGATTATCAAATTACAGATTAAGAAACTTATTGAAGAAGAAGATTCACACAATCCGATTACGGACGATCAGGTAGTGAAGATTCTGGCTAAGGATGGAATAAAGTTATCGCGCCGCACCGTCGCGAAGTATCGCGACCAAATGTCGATCCCCGGGTCGCGCGAGCGTCGTGCCGTCGTTTAACGCCCCCTCGAGACGGCGCGCAAAATCAAGGTTTAGTAACTAACTTTAGTTGTTGCGTCGAGCCGGCTCCCTTAGCCAAGTCACGATAGCCTGGCCGGCGCATTGGTCTTTTTGCTTTCACCAGTTCGAGGGAGGTAGCTGATGAAATTTGAATACACGGGGCGTCACGTTGAGGTGTCACCGGCGATCCGGCGGCACGTTGAAGATCATTTCAAGAAGTTGGACCACGTTTTTAATGGTGATTCGACCTTGAGCACTCACGTAATCATCGATGTGGAGAAAAATCGCCAGATTGGAGAAATCATCGTTTTCTGGCGCGACCATACGTTGACCGCGAAAGACATCAACAACGACATGTACATGGCGTTGACGCGGGCAATGGCGAAGATTGAGAAACAGGCAGTCAAACTGAAGAAAAAGATTATCGATCGCAAGCAGGGTGCGAAATCGATGGGGCGAGTGGCCCCCGAACCGGATGGACAAATCGAAGCAACGCCGCGTCCCGCGCGCATCATTCCCGCGCGCCGTTATGTGGTGAAGCCGATGACCGCCGAGGAAGCGTCGCTGCGGTTAGCTGAAGACCAGAATCAGTTTCTATTGTTTCGTGATGCGGACACGCAGCGTTTGGGTGTGATTTATAAACGGAAGGATGGGAACTTCGGGCTCATCGAGCCGTGACAGAGACTCCGCAGCATAAAAACAGCGTTCCGGATATCGTAATCATCACCGGTTTGAGTGGTTCGGGGATGTCGTCGGCCACTAACGCGTTCCAGGATCTGGGATACTTCTGTGTCGACAATCTCCCCGTGACGATGCTGCCGACGTTCGGCCGGCTCGTCACCAACGACGACGATGAGAAAGGTATCCGCCGCGCTGCGCTTGTCATCGACATTCGCGAAGGTGAATTTCTCGACGACTTCGAACATCAACTCGAAGCTTTGCGCGCTTCGGGTCTGAAGGTCATCGTTCTTTTCTTCGAAGCTTCTGACGACGTGTTGCAATACCGTTTTAGTGAAACACGCCGTCCGCATCCCGCCGAAAAAGGTCAGGGTTTATTAGCCGCTATCGACTCCGAGCGCGAAGCGATGTCGAGCATTCGCGCGCACGCCGATCAGATCATCGACACTTCCGATCACACAGTTCACACGCTGCGCAGCTTTTTGCTTGCGAGGTTTAGCCCGGACCGCCAGGGCGCGCCGATGCGCGTGCAGGTCATGAGCTTTGGGCACAAGTATGGCAACCCGGGCGATCTGGAGTTATTGTTTGACGTGCGGCATTTGCCAAACCCGCACTTCGTGCCGGAGTTGAAACGGCTTTCGGGACACGACAGGCGCGTCGTGAAGTACTTGCGGGAGCAACCGGAGGTGCAGGAGACGTTGAAAAGATTCAGCGACCTGCTTGAATATCTCTTGCCGCTCTACAAACGGGAAGGGAAGTCGTACGTTACAGTAGGGATCGGTTGCACTGGCGGCCGGCATCGCTCGGTGATGGTGGCAAACGCGCTCGCGCGCGCCTTGCGGCGCAGTGGTTTCGACGCGCACGCCTCGCACCGCGACGTACGGAAAGCAATCCACAGATTACACAGAAAGAAATCTGCGAAATCTGTGGATGGATCCAGGAGCGACCTATGAGCACTCCGCAACCTGAAGCAAAGAGAGTCGCGGGCGTGATTGTGACGCACGGTCACCTCGCGGGTGAACTGCTCGCGGCCGCCGAGATGATCGTTGGTCCAATCTCGCATATCGCCGCCGTCTCGATCGGTTGGCACGACGACGTCGACGCCGCACGCGACGAAGTGCAGCGTGCGATCACGCGCGTTTCCCAGGGCGCCGGCGTGTTGTTGCTGACCGACATGTTCGGCGGCACGCCAACGAACATCGCGTCGATGTTTCTCGACGAGGGCGCGATCGAAGTCGTCACCGGCGTAAACCTGCCAATGGTGATTAAGCTCGCGACCTCCACCGGCGAAGAATCACTCGCGGACATCGCGCCAAAGATTCGCGATCAGGGACGACAAGGAATCTATCTCGCCAGCGCGTTGCTCGCGCCTCCTGGCAAATCCGGAGCCGACTGAACGTGGCCGAACGCACACTCGAGGTAACCAGTCGTCTCGGTCTTCACGCTCGCGCTGCCGCCAACCTCGTACGCGTCGCGAGCAAATTCAAAAGCAAACTCACACTCCAGCGTCCCGAAGGCGGTCTCGAAGCAGACGCGAAATCGATCCTCAGCATCCTGACGCTCGCTGCAAGTTACGGTACGGCCTTGAGGCTCGTTGCCACCGGCGACGACGAACAGGAAGCGCTTGCGGCAATCGTCGATCTGTTTTCACGCGCGTTTGATGAGAACGAGAAAATCCAACCACGGCCATCGGTGGCAGTTAAAGATGAACTGCGTTGTCAGGGACTCGGCGTTTCTGACGGCGTAGTTATCGGCCGCGTGTTGCGTTTGCAAAAAGGCGCGCGCGACGTTTACCGCGCGGAGATCGCAGACGGCGATCTCGAACGCGAACGACGGCGGTTTCGTGCGGCAGTACGACTGTCGCGACGCCAACTCGAAACGATCAAGCAGCGCGCGGAAAAAGAACTGGGCCGCGGTCACGCCTACATCTTCGACGCGCATCTGCTGTTTCTCGAAGACGCCAAACTCACGCGCGACGTTGAAGATTACATCGTCCGCGAGCATTCAAACGCGGAGTGGGCCACAAAGGTGGTAGGCGATCGTCTGTTGTCGATCTACGCGCAGATGAACGACGAATATTTACGCGAGCGCGGGTCGGACATCGAAGACGTGATTCAACGGCTGTTGGCCAACCTGACCGGCGAAGGTTTGAAGTACCCGAACCTTTCGGTAGACGCGGTGATCGTGTCGCCTGATGTGTTGCCGTCGACCGTCGCCGAGCTCGATCTGAATCACGTGAAAGCGATCGCCACCGACTCCGGTGGCTGGACGTCGCACATGGCGATCATCGCCCGCGGTTTGGGACTGACCGCGGTGGTTGGGCTGCGTGATTTTTATCAGCGCACGCGCACGGGCGATCGGATCATCGTCGACGCGCGTCACGGTGAAGTGATCTTGCATCCGGCGCCGGAAACCGTCGGACAGTTTGAATTCACCACACCACAACGCGAAAGCGAGGGCGCAGCGGCGATTGAATGTGGACCAGTCACGACGCGTGACGACGTCAGCATTGCGTTGCGGGCGAACGTCGAGCTGCCGGCGGAGTTTCAGGCAGTGAAAAAGTTTGGCGCGTGTGGTGTTGGACTATTTCGTTCGGAGTTTCTCTTATCGCGCCCGGGGCTGATGAATTCCGAAGAGGAGCAGTACGAAGCTTACAAAGCACTTGCTGAAGCAGCGGGAAGTGACGGTGCGATCGTGCGGCTGTTTGACGTAGGCGGCGAACTCGGAAACGACACGGGTCAGCACGAGCGCAATCCCGCGCTCGGCCTGCGGGCAGTTCGTTTCGCTTTGCGAAACAAGCAAGTGATGCGCACGCAGGTGCGTGCGATCTTGAGAGCAGCCGCCGGAGGACGGCTTAGCCTCGTGATCCCGATGGTTGCCGATCTGGCTGACGTAAAGGCAGCGAAGAAGCTGATTGCCGAAGAGGTAGAGGTTCTCAGAGCGCGGGGAGACGCATTTGCGGAAATCCCGATCGGCGCGATGATCGAAGTGCCTTCAGCGGTGTTAACTGCCGAGAAGATCGCCACCGAACTCGATTTCTTTGAACTCGGCACGAACGATCTGGTCCAATACACGCTTGCCGTCGATCGTGGCAACGATCAGGTCGCCGGCTGGTTTCGCACGCTGCATCCGGCCGTGCTCTATGGCATTAAACGCACATTGCAAGCGGGCAGCGACGCACAAATCCCGGTCATTGTTTGCGGTGAGATGGCTTCGACTCCGGCGTATGCCGTTTTGCTGACCGGCCTCGGAGCAACGGACATGAGCATGACACCGGCGATGATCCCGCGCGTGCGATCAGTCCTGGCGCAGATCGCAACCAGTGAAGCACGAACGATCGCCGAGCGCTGCCTCGCCGCCGCGAGTGCGGATGAGGTCGAAGAGATCGTGCGTGACGAGTTCAAAACGCGTTGGCCGGAACTGTTTCCACCCAATATACTTCCGCGGCCGATCGAAAACTAGCATGAAGCAGCCGCTTGTAAATTTACTCATCGGCAAGTCGATTCTCGAGATCATACTGGTCGGAACGCTCGCCGTCGTTGTGTATCTAAACGCGTTTCCGCCGACGTTCCAGGGCTGGGGCGAGGTTGTCGTCGACACGCATTCGATAGCTGGCTGGGCCGTAAACTATGCTTCGCCGTGGGACCGTGTTGAAGTGCAACTATTTATCGACGACAAACTCTACGCTACGCAGGTGGCCCAACTCTCGCGGCCCGACGTGTCTGCTGCCGGGTGGACCAAAGACGAATGGCATGGTTACAACTTCCCGGTTTCGGGATTGCCGCCGGGAACTCATGAAGCACGCGTGTATGCGCTGCACAAAAACGGTGAACGGTTGACGTTGCAGTTACTGGGAAATCCGATTCAGTTTGCAGTAAGCGGAGACGGAACGTGGCAGAAGAGGTAAACACTAACGGGATCAGTGGCCGTGCGTTGGCGGCGTGGGAGATCGCGTCGGTGGTCCTTTCGTGTTTGATCGCTGAGTGGGTCGTGCTCGCGTTTGCCGGTTCGAACAAGATCGTGCTGGCGATTCCAGTCGCGCTTGCCTTGGCGTTAATGTTTTTTTCACATCGTGTTTACGGCGAGAGCGCGCGTGATGTCGGTTTTCGTTTAGACAACTTTGTTCCGGCAGTTAGATTGTTAACAGTTCCTACCGTGCTGGCGGTCGTCGTGATCGTTCTCGCGTCGTATCGATACTCCGCAAACGACCCGTGGCGTTGGCGATTCTTGCTGCTTCCGCTGTGGGCGTTGTTTCAGCAGTACGTGCTTCAAGGATATTTGAATCGACGGGCTCAGGTAGTATTTGGACCTGGCTGGCAGAGTGTGTTGTTGACCGGTTGTCTTTTCGCGGTGGTTCACTTGCCAAACCCGTTGTTGGCGGTGCTGACCTTCATCGGTGGGGTTATTTGGGCGAAAATTTACCAAAAACAGCCAAATCTGTATGCAATCGCACTTTCTCACGCTGTCACCTCGTTGTCTATTGCTGTTTTCCTGCCATCAGCATGGGCAAACAACCTCCGTGTCGGGTTCAAATTCTTTGGCTGAAAGGTGCTATACCGGTTTGAACACCCCTGTGCTAGAATCGCAACGCCTTGCAAGAGAACAGGTCGGGCGGTCGCTGCCGGCAATGCCGGGAGAGGAAAGTCCGAACACTACAGGGCAGCGAGCCCGCTAACGGCGGGGCGTTCGGTGGTTGAAATACTATCGGGCGACGACAAGTGCAACAGAAAACAGACCAGCCCTCGAGAGATATCTCGAAGGTGATGGGTGAAATGGTGCGGCCTCCTCTTAGCGATTAATTGGGGGCTTAATGTAAGAGCGCACCGGCGCGTGTGGTGACATGCGCGGCCAGGCAAACTCCTCGCAGTGCAAGACCAAATAGGGAGGCGTCACTAGGGCTGCCCGCCCGAAGCCTTAATCGGCTACGACCTCCGGGTAGGTCGCTGGATCCAGTTGGCAACGGCTGGACTAGATGAATGATCGCCACTCCGAAATATTCGGAGTACAGAATTCGGCTTACAGACCTGTTCCGCATTTGCAGGGTAATCCCGACAATGACAAATGAGGGTGAACGTTTAGATGGCTAATCGCAAAGGGGTCTTCATCGGCGCTTATGTTCCGAATCATCTGAAGGAATCGCTACGCCGCCGTGCCGCCGCCGAACATCGCACACTCTCGCAGGAGATTACCCGCATCCTCGAAGAGGCGGTTCATGGGCGTGGTTTGCCGCCAGGCAGTCTTGATCGACGTACGAAGGAATCGCAACCGCGTAGACGCGAGAGCGATCCGATGCCTCGGCGTCGTGCTAACGACGCTCCATACGTCGGAGGCGCAGGTGGCAATAACCGGTCAGGTGATGAGAGACGAGGCTAGTTGAAGTACCTGATCATCGCGGCGCTGGTTAGTATTGTCTTCGTGATCGTCTATTCCCGTGTCCGGCCTTACCTCAAGCTATTTCGCAAGGTAGTCGAATCACTCAACGCGACTGAAGGCACGGCTACGGCTGCGGATCAGCAGCGTTCTCCTTCGAAAAACAAACTTGTGCGCTGCGATAGTTGCGGCACGTGGATCCCTGCCGAACGTGCGTTGCACCTCGGCTCGGGCCTCGCGAGTTTCTGTTCGACGGAGTGCATTTCGAAAGAGCCCAAGGAACGAAAGCTTGCGGGCTAAACGTATTGACAAGATTTCAGAATCAACAGGATTTTTTCATCCTGTAAGTTCTGTTAATCCTGTCAAGAGGTTTCGTTTCTTGCCTCGCGAACGGCTTTGTCAGTATCCGTAATCGCCAGCACAAGCAATCCCACCACAAAGAAGAAGATTAACGATAGCAGCGCCTGCCTATAAGAACCCGTGCGCGCGATCACGACGCTGAACAGCAGCGGTCCCATCCATGACGTGCCGCGTTCGGAAACCTCGTACAGCCCAAAAAAGCTCGCTTCCTTGCCGGCCGGAATCATCCGCGAGAAGAGCGAGCGTGATAGCGCCTGCGAACCACCAAGCACGATCGCAATCACCGCGGCCATGACCCAGGCCTCAGCCACCGTGTTGAGAAAGCGATACGCGTAGATGACCACGCCCGCCCAAATCACCAGCGACACGATGATCGCATTCTTCGTCTTGATCAGATAAGCGAGCCGTTCGAAGAGCAGCGCGCCCACGACCGCCACAAACTGCACGAGCAGAAAGATCTTCAACAGGAAACTGGGATTGCCGCCGGGAAACAGTTCCTGCTCGAGAAACGCGCTCGACGCAAAAATCACGGTTTGAATGCCGTCGTTGTAGATCAGGTAAGCGATCAGATAGCGCAACGTCAACGGCAAGCGCCGCAGTTCTTTAAACGTCGCGAAGATCTCGGCAAAGCCCGCGCGGATGTAACTCATGCCGGGCGGCAAACTCTTCTTCTTTGGCCGCGAGCGCAGAAGATAAAAAGTGATGAGGGCAAACGCGCCCCACCAAACGCCCGCCGACAAAAGCGACAGCCGCACTGCAAAACCAGTCGAGATTCCGAGCCGCTCGGCGTTCTGGACCAACAGGAAGTTCAAGACGAGCAACAGCGCGCCGCCCAGGTATCCATACGCGAATCCGCGACTCGATACCTTGTCTGTCTGGTCGTCTGTGGCGATCTCCGGCAGGAACGCGTTGTAGAAAACGATCGAGGCGCCAAAGCAAACATTCGCGATGATGAACAACACGCCGCCGAACAGATACCAACCGTCCGTGATGAAAAACATCAGACAGTTTGCGACGACGGCGATGTAACAGAACAGCGCCATCAAACGCTTTTTTAGATCCGAGTAGTCGCCGAGTGCGCCGAGCACCGGAAGTAAAAACACCTGAAGGCCAACGGAGATCGAGACGCAGAGTGTCGGTAACGATTTGGCGGTAACGGCGCCGAGTGGTCCAAGATCGAGGACCACGCCGTTTTCACCAACTGCCGTTTGGGCCAAACGCGTGATGTACGGACTGAACAGCGCGCCGACTACAGTGGTGTAGAAGGCGGAGTTGGCCCAGTCGTACATCTTCCAGCCGAAGATCTCGCGGGGATTGTTTTTGTCAGTCATTGTTCATGCCACGAAGAGGCAAAGAAGATGCTCATGCAAACACCCTTATACTTCTTGTGCTTTCTTTGTGGCCTCATTTATTAGTCAGCAACGCGACGATGGCAGGCGTGATGTCGGCGAGGTTTCCAATCCTGGTTGCGATTCGTTCACGTTGAGCACCCCAAATGATGGTTGGTACTGCATGCAGCGTGTGATTGCGTGACGAAAGATCTTCGATATTGCCGTGGTCGCTGGTGAGTATAACGGTAGTTCTTTTCAGATCAAGTCTTATTAACGTTTCTCGCAAGAAGAGCGCGAGGCTCGTCAGGATCGTTTTCGCCAGCGGCATGTCCTGCGCGTGGCCGGCTTTGTCGGTGATGAAGTACTCGTAAAGCGTGAATCGGTTTTGCGCGACTATGCGTGAAAGCACGGTCGCAGCTTCCTGTTCGGTTCGTGGGGCAACGTCTTCGCCGCGTTCGATCAGTATGCGATTCGTGTAGTCCATGAAAACGGCGTTGCCGTTTCGCACGTCGTCCATCGTTCTAAAACGCAGACCCGCTGCTTCAACCGCCGCGGTGGTGGCGGAGATCCAACGTGGACGTTCGCTGAAGAATCCGCTCGTATAAGCATTCGCAAATGTTACTGGTTCAACACCCGCTTCGCCGAGCTGCCGAAAGATCGAGTGCTCGCCGATGATTTCCAGCAACGGTTTGTTCGGGAATCCCTGTTTGTGATAACCGATTGTGGCAGGCGCGTTGATGCCCGTGAGAATCGTCGTTTGACCAGAAGCACTCTGGGGTCGTCCTTCGACACCGAGTCGCGGATCTGTCGGAACCACAATCCCTTCTAAATATGTTTCCGGAGTTTCGTCCTGGAAGACTGCAAGCGGAACGGCATCGGGAAGACTGTCGAGAGGATTGTGTGGACCGCGTGTGCCGATGCCCAGACCGTCGATGAAGAAGAGCAGGACCGAAGCGTCACTCGTCGTCATGAAGAAGGCCACGCTCGCGATAAAGATTCAGCTTGTTGTGCAGTGTCTTGAGGCTGATGCCTAACAACTCGGCGGCGCGCGTTTTGTTGTTCTTCGTCTTTTGCAACGTGCGCATGATCATCTGCCGTTCGACTTCTTCGAGCGGCGTGCCGACTGGCAAAGTCAGCGTGTCTTCGTTACGCAATCGTTCGCGCTGTTCGATCGGGTATGGCGCGAAGTGGTGGCGTTCGATCTGTTCGCCGGAACAGATGATCACCGCGCGCTCGATCACGTTGCGAAGTTCGCGGATGTTGCCGGGCCAGTTGTGAAACTGGAGTGCTTCAACTGCCGCACGACTCATAAAACGAGCGGGCCGTCCGTGCTTTTCCGCGAGTTGCGTGACGAGGTGTTGGGCCAACAGCGGCAGATCCTCTTTGCGTTCGCCGAGCGAGGGAAGATGAATACCGAAAACGTTGAGACGATACAGCAGATCGCTGCGCAGTGTACCTTCTGCCACGGCTTGGTGTGGTTGGCGATTGGTGGCGGCGAGCAATCGCACGTCCACCGAGATCTCTTTGCGGCTGCCGAGCCGGCGTACGGCGCGTTCTTCGATCACGCGCAGGAGTTTGGCTTGCAGCAAGGCGGGCATCTCACCGATCTCGTCGAGCAACAGCGTTCCGGAGTCGGCGAGTTCGAAACAACCCTGGCGCCGGGAAGCAGCGCCGGTGAACGCGCCTTTTTCGTGTCCGAAGAGTTCAGACTCCATCAAGGTCTCGGGAATCGCGGAGCAGTTGATTGCGATGAAGGGTCGATCGCGGCGCGGGCTCATCTGGTGAATCGTGCGCGCGACGAGTTCTTTGCCGGTGCCTGATTCGCCGGTTATCAAGACGGAGGCAGACGAAGGCGCGACCTGTTCGATGAGCGTGTAGATCTTGCGAATCGACTCCGAGTTACCGACGAGTTCGCCAAACGCACCACGCTCCTGGAGCTGCCGTCTGAGTAGCTCGTTTTCTCGTCTGGTCTGTTCGAGTTCGCCGGTGTGGTCGAGGGTCGAAGACATCGTCGCTAAGTTTAGCAAAAACCATCCACAGATTACGCAGAATCTGTGTAATCTGTGGATGGTTTTCTGTAGTACTCCGCAATCGCCCCGGCTAGCTCAGCAACTGTGGATGTCGAGGGTTGAATGTCTGCTTTCAAACCATAGTCAGCGGCGGTTGCGGCGGTGACGTCGCCGATGCAAGCGATCGTTACGCCAGATAGAACGTTGCTGAGGTCGTGTGTATCGAAGAGCAACGCGAGGTTTTTTACGGTTGATGAACTCGTGAACGCGATGCAGTCGGCGCTGCCTGCGAGCATCGCGCTCAGCCGCCCGCGATCGAGGTTCTCGGGAACGACCGTTCGATATGCGGTAACGACGTCGACGCGCGCGCCTGCATCTTCGAGCGCTTTGGGAAGGTAATCGCGTCCGACCGCGGCGCGTGGCAAAAGGATGTTGAGTCCGTGAAGTTGTTCGGCGCCGCCAACGTATTCACTCAATGCGGCGAACACGCCTTCGGCTTTCGACTGTGAAGGAATGACGTCAACGTGAACGTGTGCGTCGCGCAGTTTGTCGGCCGACGCCTGACCGATGGCGCAGACCTTTATCTCGTCGAGTTCTTCGACCTTCACGCCGCGCGCATTCAAACGGCGAAGAAAAAATTCGATCGCATTGGCGCTGGTGAAGATCAGCCAGTCGTAGCCGTAGAGATGATCGATCGCTTCATCGAGACGTTCGTAACTCTCCGGTTCGGCAATTTCGATCGTGGGACAATTGATCACCTTCGCCCCATAACTTTCCAGTTCAGCTACAAACTCACCCGCCTGCGAAGCCGCGCGCGTCACCACGATAGTTCTTCCGGCAAGCGATTTAGTCATCGTGCCTTAAACTGAGCAGCGAATCCGCGCCTTGTTCGATCAAGCGTGCAGCCAGAGCGGCTCCAATAAGGTCTCCCTCCTCTGACGCTCCCGAGAGAGTCCCGTGCAGGATCTGCGAACCGTCGGGTTTGGCAACGAGCCCCTGAATTTGTAGCGTGTTGCCACCGATCGTTGCATGTGCGGCGATGGGAAACTGACAACCACCACCGAGACCCCGCAGAAACGCACGTTCGGCGCGGCAGGCAAGCTCGGTTTCGCGATGATTCAGTTTCGACGTTGCCTCAGTCGCTACTTCATCATCCACTCTAATCTCGATCGCAATTGCTCCCTGTCCCACCGCGGGCAACATTTCCGTGGTCTTGATGGCCGCACTTATTCGGTCTTGCAAGCCGAGACGAATCAAACCAGCCGACGCCAGAATTAAAGCGTCGTACTGACCTTCATCCAACTTTCGGACGCGCGTGTCGACGTTCCCGCGAAGATCTTTAACAAGCAGATCGCTGCGCAGCGCTTTCAGTTGGGCCAGTCGTCTTTGACTCGACGTACCGACAACAGATCCAGCGGGCAAGTCGCGAAGTGAGTCAGCGGTGGAACCGGTTCGGAGTACCAACGCGTCGCGCGGATCTTCGCGTTCGCAAATCGCACTGATCGAGAGTTGCTCGGGCAGTATTGTGGGAAGATCTTTGAGGGAGTGAACCGCGATGTCGATGCGTTTGTCGAGCAGGGCGTCTTCCAGCTCTTTTGTGAACACGCCCTTGCCGCCGATCACCGACAAGGGATCTGGCTTTACGTCGCCCGTGGTCTTGATCACGTCAATTTGGATTTCGAAATCAGGATTGAAAGCCATCAGACGCGCTTTTGCTTGTTCCGCTTGCCAGAGTGCGAGACGTGAGCCGCGCGAACCGATTATGAGTCGAGAAGTCATACGCGCATTACTCCTCGAGTTTGAAGATGTCCTTTTCGGTTGAATCCGCTTCGGGTTCGGTGCTCTCGTAGAACTGGCGCATCTGATTGAGGATCGGATGTGAGATCTTGTTCACGGTTGAGAGGAGCAACGCCTCGATCGCGGTCTCCTGTTCTTGCGTTAGCACGCCGAGGCGTTTGCGCTGCCGCGCCAGCTCCGCGCGCGCCATTTCCTGAAACTTCTCGCGCATCGCGCCGATCGTTGGCCCAATGTCCATCAGCCGCAACGACTGCTGAAACTGCATCACTTCCGATTGCACGATCAGTTCTGCTCGTTCCGCCTCGCGTTCACGTTCGCGAATGTTTGACGAGATGACCGACTCGAGATCGTCGATATCAAACAGGAAGACGTTCGGGATTTTGGCGACAGCGGGATCGATGTTACGCGGCACGCTGATATCGATCATGCAGGTCGGACGATTGCGCTTTCGCGCCAACGCACGACGCGCCTGTGATTCAGTCAATACATACGACGGCGCGCCAGTCGAACAGATAACCACATCCGCTTCCGACAACGCCTGGTCCAACCGTTCAAACGGCATCGTCACCGCACCAAACTCATCGGCAATCTGACGCGCCGTTTCTTCCGTGCGATTCACAATCACCACGCGGGAAGCGCCCGCATTCACCAGGTGCCGCGCGGAAAGTTCTGCCATCTCGCCCGCGCCAATCAACAGCACCGTGCTGCCTTTCAATGAATCAAAAATCTTCTTGCCGAGTTCGACCGCCATGTAACTGATCGACACGGCATTCGCCGCAATCCCCGTCTCGTTTCTGACGCGCTTCGCCACGCGAAACGTGTGGTGCACGAGCCGGTTGAGTACGCGCCCGGCAGTTCCCGCTTCGACAGCGACTGAATACGCACGCCGCACCTGACCCAGCACCTGCGGCTCGCCCACGACCATCGAATCGAGCGACGACGCAACGCGAAACAGGTGACGCACCGCGTCTTCATCCGTATGCCGGTAAAGGTAGCTGTTCAGCAATCCTTCCTGCAGTTCACCTGCAGTGTCGAGAAACTGGGCCAACTTTCCGGCGCTGCTTTCCATCTGCTCCGGCGTCGTCGCGCTGAGAATCTCCACCCGGTTACACGTTGAAACGATCAATCCTTCACGCACCACTTCGCCGTCGACGAGGCGGCGCAGTCCATCCGCGCACGCTTCATCGTTGAAAGCGAGCCGCTCGCGAATCTCAACCGGAGCGGTCTTGTGATTTACTCCGACAAGGATGATCGACATCAGTTTCAACCAAACACGTGGTACCCACCTAGATAACGCGTACCAAACAGGGTGCAGAGGACCAGTGCAAATCCGATGACGCCGAGCCACGCCGCTCTGCGCCCGCGCCAGCTCGCGGACGAGCGATAGACGATGAGCACGAGATAGAGTAACCACGTCAGCACCGCGAAGATTTCTTTCGGATCGTTGTGCCACATGCGTCCGTAACGATTCCGCGACCAGAACATTCCGGTCGCGATGCCGAACGTAAGCAGTGTCAGCCCAACCACCGCGGCGTTCGTGGCAATCTCGTTGATCGTCGTGAGCGCCGGCAGTCGATGAAAGATGGCGCCAAACGTTTTGAGTTTCAGTTCACGTTCCTGAAGCAGGTACATCACGCTCGCCATGAAGACGATAAAGAACGCGGCGTAAGCGAAGATCACGAGCGTTGTGTGAATCGGAAAGAGCCGCGTGGCTGAGAACGACGCTGGCGCGTCGCTTGGTCCAGGCGTAATCAGCAGTGAGATGAACGTCAACACCGAAATCAGTGGCATCGTGAACGCGCCGACGGCTTGCGCGCGATAGCGATAGATCACGGCTACGTAGACGGGCACGAGGGCCCACGCCAGAAACGAGAGCGCTTCTCGCAACGAGAACAAAGGATAGTGGCCGTCAATGACCCAATCGGCGCCGAGTGCCGCGGTGTGCAGTATGAAACCGGTGATCGTCGCCCACTCCGCGACACGCTGCACCGACCGGCGTTTGTTGATAAACGCCAGGATGGAATGAATCGCGGCGATGAGATAGGCCGCTAAAACTGCAAGCAAAAGGGAACGCATTGGGGAACTAGTACAGAACCTGGATTTTAGTGGAAGCCAGATTCAGGGGCAAACGTTATACTTGTGCCGGACATCGTAGCAGCCGACTCGCCGATCTTCCATCAGGAGATTTGAAATGTTCTCGCCTGCGCTTCGCAGTGGTTTTTCTCTGTTTCTTGTGCTGGTTCTGAGTGTGCCGCTGTCTCTGGCTCAGGACCCTCCGCAAGACATCGAAACCGTCAAGATCGACACCAACCTGGTTACGGTGCCGGTGATTGCTACGGATGCCAGCGGCGTTTACGTCGGCGACCTGCGGCAGGAAGAATTTGTACTCACTGAAGACGGTGTGCCGCACCAGATCGCGTTTTTCGGCAAAGTATCGCTGCCGTTTCACGTTGTGTTGATGCTGGATACGAGTTCGAGCACGAAGGACAGTCTGCGGTTGATTCGGCAGGCGGCGCTGGCGTTTGTGCAGCAATTACAGCCCGCCGATCGCGTGAAGGTGATTTCGTTTGACGACAAGGTGCGCGATTTGAACGAGTTCACCAACAATCGGGAAACACTGGAAGCCGCGATCTATGAAACGAGGTCGGGTGAGGGAACCAAGGTTTACGATGCGTTTGAGGTGGCGATGAATACGATTCGCCGCATTCAGGGCCGCAAAGCGATCGTGCTGTTCAGTGACGGAATGGATTGGCACAGTGACAAAGCAACGTTCAACAGCACCGTGCGGTATCTTGACGAAGAAGGCGTGATTGTCTATCCGATTCGTTACAACACGCGCGCCACTACAGAACAACTCGCACGCGAACAATCAGGCGAGCAGTTGCCTACGATCAGTGTGATTCGGCAGGCGCCGCCGAGTGGTACGACCGCGCCGACATTTCCGGGCGGCGATCCGGTACCGACTTCGGGAAGTAAACCCAAGACTGGTCCCTTTGGATTGCCGACGGCTGACGAGATCATGCGCCGGCGCCGTGAGGAAGAGATGCGCCGGCAGCCAAACCCGAATCCCGATCAATTCCCAGAGCCACCGCAGCGTGCTCCCGATCAACGTGTTCCGGGTGTGCCGGGGTCGCATCCTCCTCCTCCCGGAAGCACGACTACTACGACCACCACGTCGCGCCGCTCGAGTGACGACTCTATCGGCCGCATGTTAGACATGGCTTACTCGACGGCTGATAAGTATTTGGAAACGCTGGCCGAGAAATCAGGTGGCCGGCTGTTGCGGGCCGATACTATCGCGTCGTTGCCGGTCGCGTTCTCGCAGATCGCGGCGGAGCTTCGCACGCAATACCTGCTTGGTTACTATCCCTTGAACAAACAGCGTGACGAGCGCTATCGCAAGATCAAAGTAACCGCGGCGCGCAAAGGCGTGATTCTCCGCGCCCGCCCCGGCTACCTCGCCACCGCTGCGCATTGAACCAGAAACATTCACAGATTACACAGATTGTTTTTCTGAGTCTGTGTAATCTGTGGATTGCTTTGGGTGCTTGTTCTATCCTCAACCCCGTGCTAGTTTGACGCTTCATGCCCAATCGAGCCGAAGCCTGGGAATTGTTGTGTGAGTACACGAAGGGCGATAGTCTGCGCAAACATGCGCTCGCGGTCGAAGCTGCCATGCGTGCTTGCGCGAAACGTTACGCCGAAGGCCCCGCGGACGAAGATGAATGGGGCATGGTCGGTCTGCTCCACGACTTCGATTACGAGATGTTTCCCTCCGCGGATCAGCATCCATTCACCGGCTCAAACATTCTTTGCGGCCGCGGTTACTCCGAACGCATCATCCGCGCGATCCTGGGCCATGCAACTTACACCGGCGTGCCGCGCGACACCGACATGGCCCGCGCACTCTTCGCCACAGACGAACTCTGTGGCTTTTTAGTCGCGTGTGCACTCGTGCGGCCGACCCGCAGTCTTGACGATCTCGAAGTCTCTTCCGTCAAAAAGAAATTGAAAGATAAAGCGTTCGCGCGGTCGGTGAACCGCGACGACATTCGTCAGGGCGTCGAAGAGTTAGGCGTCAATATCGACGAGCACATTCGCTTTGTGATCGACGCATTGCGTCCGGTGCAACGCGAGATTGGATTGAACGAAGCAGCAGCGAGCGGTTAAGCCGCGATGTGTGGTCCAGCGGGTTGTGTTGGTTCAGTCGGAACCCGGCCAGCACTCAAAACCATAGCCAGGATAAAAAATCCGACGGTTAAAAGAGTAGCGATGAGGGTTGTGAGTAGTGCTTGCAATTTGCGGCGACGTGCAGTGTGACGGTAGACGAAGATAGCGGAGAAGATGATTGTCGCGATCGGCAACAAGAGCGTCGATGCGACTAGCAAGCCGGGACGCGGACGCGACAACGCCTCGACTGAGAAGACGCCCAACACGAGCGCTATGCAGGCACCAGCACCCACAACGGCGGCGAGCGCCGACGCGGCGAACACAAGCTTCAGTCGCATTCGCGAACGTTCCTCAAATTGGTTTTGTGCAAAAGTCCCTCCCTTGATTGGTGGGCGAAAACTCGCCAAGAATACCACAAGGCAGGACCATGTTTAGAGTTCAGAACTAGACTCAGAAACGATATCGGATGATCTCAAGAAGCGCGCTGATTTGGCTGTCACGACAGGAAGGCCTCAAAGATTTTGCCGCCCGTTTTAAATTCTTCAAGAAACTCACCACCCGCTTCGTCGCCGGCGAGGATATCGACGAAGCTGTTTCGCACATTCGCGAGATCAATGCGGAAAATTGCACCGCATCGTTCGATCATTTGAACGAATCGGTCGGAAGCGACGCGGAAGCGGAACACGAAGTGGTCGAGTATCTCGACATACTCAAACAGATCACTGACACGGGCATCAACTCAAACGTTTCGATCAAACTGACGCAGTTTGGACTCGGTCTCGATCCGGAACTCGCGTATCGCAACGCACGGCGTGTTGTCGAAGAAGCACACCGTCGCGGTAACTTCGTGCGGGTCGATATGGAAGACTCGAGCGTTACGCAAGTCACGATCGACATCTTCAAACGTCTGCGCGCTGAATTTGACCTGAACACCGTCGGGATCGTGTTGCAGTCGTGCTTATACAGAACCTACGCCGACGCGCAGGAGTTGGTAAAAATTCCGGCGCGTATTCGCATCTGCAAAGGCGCTTATCTCGAACCTCCCAAAGTCGCTTATCCCGACAAGAAAGACGTTGACGCAAACTACGTCAAGGTGATGCAACTGCTGCTTTCCAGCGGCACGTATCACGGCATCGCGACCCACGATCCGAAAATGATCGATGCCACCATCGACTTCGCTTCGCGCGAAGGTATCGGGAACGACAAGTTTGAGTTTCAAATGCTTTTTGGTGTCCGGCGCGACCTGCAACGGCAACTCGCGCGCGACGGATACAACATGAGAGTCTATGTTCCGTACGGAAAACACTGGTATCCTTACTTCATGCGCCGGCTGGCAGAGCGTCCGGCGAATGTTTGGTTTGTGATGAAGAACGTTTTGAAAGGATAGGGCCTATAGGACCTATTTGACCTATAAGACC
>DATEHX010000031.1:0-7604 GCA_035279345.1 Pyrinomonadaceae bacterium
GAAGAGCTCGAAAGCGCGAAGGCTTTGCTCGAAGCCGACGATCTTTATTCACGTGAAAAACTGAGTGACTACACGCACACGTTGAGCTTTTGGTGGGCGTCGACCGGGCTCGAGTATTTTCGTGGTTATCTGCCGCGACTGCGGGCCACGTCGCGGGCCGACATCAGCCGTTACATCACAACCTACATTCAGGGCAAGCCGCACGTCGGACTCGCACTGTTGTCGAGTGATGCGCAAAGCAAGATCAAAATTTCACCGGAAGAGCTAATAGGTAAATGAAAGAACAGTTCAAGAGAATATTCAGCGCGTGGGTTTTAATTACGGTCCTTGTTTTTGGCGCGAGCGATGCTTCGCACGCCACCCAACAAGGCAAAGGCCAGGCGCAGGAAACTGTGCAGAGCGTCGTTGCGAAGCAGGCGTCGCTGGTTACCGAGTTTGATGTTAACGGTCTGAAGGTTTTGCTGAAACGGCGTGAGGGAAGTTTGACAGTCGCGGCCGGACTTTTTATTCGCGGCGGCTCGCAGAACATTAACGCGCAGAACGCGGGAATCGAATCGCTGATGCTTAGTGTGGCGACCGAAGCGAGCGCGAATTTCCCACGGGCGAAGATGCGAACCGAGTTAGCGCGCATGGGCACTGTCATCGGCAGCAGTTCCAACAACGATTATTCGGTGCTGTCGCTCGGCACGACGCGGATGCACTTCGATCAGTCGTGGAAGATGTTTACTGACGTCGCACTGCGGCCGTCGTTCACGAACGAAGACGTGTCGCTCGTGCAAAAACGAGTGATCGTTTCGCTGAGTGACGACACTGATAGTCCCGATGTTTATTTGCAGCGGTTGCAGGATCGCGTTGCTTACGCCGGTCATCCTTATCTGAATAACACCAGCGGCACGCCGGAGTCGGTCGGGAAACTCACGCCGGAAGACCTGCGCAGTTATCACACGAAAGTGATGGAAACGTCGCGGCTGCTGCTCGTGATCGTCGGCGATCTGAATCCGGCTGACGTGCAGAAACTCGTGGCGGATAGTTTCGGTAAACTGCCGCGTGGCACTTACAAAACGGAAGAAATCCCCGCACTGGCATTTCCTAAATCAACTGTCGAAGTCACGCCGCGCGAACTGCCGACCAACTACATCCAGGGTTTGTTCACCGCGCCGTCGTTGACCTCGCCGGACATTTACGCGATGCGAGTGGCGAGCTCGATGTTACGCGATCGTGTGTTTGAGGAAGTTCGTGTGAAACGAAACCTGTCGTATGCGCCGGACGCGTTTTTGCGAACGCAGGCGGCGAACGTTGGCGGACTTTACGTGACCGCGGTCGATGCTAATCAATCGATTCGCGTGATGTTGAATGAGATCTCGCGCTTGCAAACCGAACCCGTGAGTAACGACGACATTCACGCGGTGATCGGGCAGTACCTGACGCAGTATTACTTGGGCCAGGAGACGAACGCGGCGCAGGCGGGTGAGTTGGCGCAGTATGAGTTGATCGGCGGTGGCTGGCGTAACTCGGTGAATTTTCTCGAGAAACTGAGCGCGGTTACACCGGCTGACATTCAGCGCGTGTCGCAGAAATACATGCGCAACATTCGCTTCGTTGTGCTGGGAAATCCGCAGAGCGTGGACACAGCGGTCTTCACCGGCCAGGCCGCAGGATAAAGTAGAGTAGGTCTTATCAGAATAGGTCCTATACGTCCTATAGGACCTAGATTTCTTTTACATCGTCTCGCGGAGATACTTCTCGTAGAGCTTCGGATCGAGCCGCTGCAACGTGCGCGCTTCGATGGCCGCCATCCCCGGATTGCCCGCTTCGTTGTACGCAATCGCGAGGTTGTAGAACGTCTCCGCGTTGTCCGGCCGCAAATCCTTGGCGGTTTCATACGACTCGATCGCCTCACGCAAACGACCCGCGTAGTAGTACGCATCGCCGAGCTTGTTGTGAATATCGGCGTCTTCAGGTTTGAGTTGTAACGCCTGCTGATAAGCGCGAATCGCTTCCTGACTCTTCCCCTGTTTCACTTTGCAATAGCCGACCTGTACCCACGCATCCGCGCGTTTCGGATTCTTGTTGACTGCGTTTTCGAAGTAGCCGACAGCACTGTCGTAGTTGCCCAGCCACAGTGAATCCAAACCGTTGCGATACGAAGACTCGGCAACGTCGCCTTTGCCTTTGCCCGCGATATCCGAAAGCGGTTGTAGTTTTCCGGCACGCAACTCACCGACGCGCGCGGCCGCGATGGCGAGGTTGATGTTCTGACCGTTCGTGACTTTGACAGTCACCACACCGAGCACCTGTCCCTTTAAATTGAAAACCGGACTGCCGCTGTTGCCGTGCGAAATCGGCGCGGTGATCTGAATGATGCGGTAGCTGTTTGGCACTTCACGAACCGCCGACACGATGCCGTCGCTCACCGAACCTTCGAGTTTCAGCGGATTGCCGATGACGAAGATCGGTTCGCCTTCGTCGGGCAGTTCGCGCGCGAGCTCGCTCACACGCGCCGGTTGCGGCGGCATGTCGATGCTCAGCAACGCGAGATCGCCTTCTTCGTCGACCGCGAGCGCACCGTTTACGGGATAAACTTTGCCCTTGCCGTCGAGAGTTTTGACCTCCGCGCGCGCCGCGCCGCGAATGACGTGCAGGTTCGTGACGACCTGGCCCGGATTCAGAAAGAAACCACTGCCGGTCATTAACGCTTCGCCAGTCGAATCGTAAGTGGCGATCGCAACGACGGCGGGCTTCACTCGTTTGACGAGCGCCGGCAGGCTTTCCTGCGCCGCGGCTTGAATAGCGGACGTGAGTAAAAGGACCAATGCCAGGGGAACGAAACGGGGGATTATTCTCTTCTTCATGTCGTCAACACTCGAGAAAGGGAGACTTAACACTCAAAAGGGAGACTTCGGTCCGTGATGGGGAAATCTACGGCCAGGGGATCTCGCTGTCAGTGAAAAGAGTCGAGGCTCGATTGAGCCGGTCGGGGCGAAGTTGCCCGTGTGCAACTTCAGCAGCGGACATCTTAACTCAAGACACAGTTTTGTGAAAGTTGTTTGTGCGATCTATAACAAAAAGGCCGCGCCTTAGCGGCACGGCCCAAAGTACTCAATATTTCGAAAGCTATGGAACGATGTGAATTGTCGCTACGGCCGGTCCGGCCGGCGACACACCAATCGCTGATTCCATAGTCAACAACAATCCAAAGTCAGCCAACGCCGTTTCGGTCTTGAATTCGGCTTCGTTGCGGCCGCCCGTGTTAATGACTTCGCCGAGTTTCTGATACGTGCCATCAGCTCCAACAGCCCACGCGATGAATTTCTGACCCGCGGGCGCTTCCTTCAGGTCGTGAAACCTCATCCGCACTTCAGTCGGCTTGTCTTTGTGCGGCGTGATGAACACGTTTGCACGCGCACCGGTCAACGCACCGGTAAAGTCAACCTTGATTTTGGTGTCATCACCAGTTTTCAGACTAGGAACACCCAGGAGCGGAGCAGTGTAGGTTCCAGCTACGGTCGTAGTCGGAGCCGCAACAGCCGCCACTTTCTCACCTGACGGGTTCTGTGCCACCGGCACCACGGCATAACCTTCAGGCACCGCGCTTCTGAAGAAGATCTTGGTGTTCGGATCGTACGCAGTCAACGCAGTTTCCGGCGAAGCAATCAACATGAATTTACTCAACGGAGTCGTGGTCGCTAACGTGCCCACGCCATTGCTGATCGCCACTGGACCGAGCGCGGTTATCGCACCCGTATCGTCGATCGCGTACAAGGTCAACGCGGAAACATCCGCCGGTACGTTGGTCAAATTGAGTTTGATTCTGGTGCCGTCGTCGTCACGCAGAATGGTCGCCACGCCCTTGGCGCCCTGGATAGTGACTGGATTGAGCGTCAGCGTTACTTCTTTTTTCGCTGGATATTCAATGATCGTGTAGGTTCCATCGGGATTCTGGACTGTCTTTGTAACGGTAGTAGTAGTCTCCTGTGCGAATGCGAGTGCGGACAGCGCCAGCGTCAGAATCACCGCGCCTAAAACACTCGAAACGTGCTTGCCCATCAGTTGTACCTCCCTTGTGTCTAATTAATCGCGATTAATTGTCGGGGGAACGATGCCGGGGAGACGCCACAGGCGTATCGACTGATTTGTCCGCAACCTTTATGCCCAACTGAGTTGTGGGAATTTCGGGTATATGACGTAGAAAAGAGGAGAAAGTGCGAAGTAGAACAGTACATCGCTGTACTGCTATAGGCACTGAAGCCGCTCACTAACTTGTTGCTAAAGTGTTAGTAAGCTTTGACTTCAGCGATGGCTTGGGCCACGTCCGCGGGTTGGGGGAGGATGGCGTCCTCAAGTTGGGGGGCGTAGGCCACGAAGGTGTCGAGGGCGCAGACGCGTTTTACGGGAGCGTCGAGGTATTCGAAGAGTTCGGCGGCGATGCGCGCGGCGATCTCGGCGCCGTAGCCGAAGGAGAGGGAGTCTTCGTGAGCGACGATCACGCGGTTCGTGCGTTTGACTGATTCCGTGATCGCGTTCCAATCGTAAGGAACGAGACTGCGCAGATCGATCACTTCAACGCTGGTGCCTTCCTGCTCCGCCTGCTTCGCCGCGACGAGCGAACGCTGGACCAATGCGCCGTAAGTAATAATCGTCAGATCCTTGCCTTCACGAACTTTCTTCGCCTTGCCAAACGGAATCATGAATTCATCGCCGGGATACGCCGACTTGTTGTACGCCTGACGATAGAGATGCTTGTGTTCGAGAAACAGGACCGGGTCGTCGCAACGAATCGCTGTGCGCAGCAGTCCGTTCGCGTCGAGCGCGTTTGATGGATAGATCACACGCAGCCCCGGAATCTGCGTGAAAGTAGAGACTCCTGACTGCGAGTGATAGACCGCGCCGCCTTTCAAGTAACCACCAACCGGAACACGCATCACCACAGGCGACTTCCAATCACCGCCCGAACGCCAGCGCATCAGCGCCAGTTCGTTGCGAATCTGGTGCATCGCGGGCCAGATGTAATCGAAGAACTGAATCTCAACAACGGGTTTCAATCCGCGCGTCGCGAGGCCGATCGCCCGGCCTACAATATTTGCTTCCGCGAGCGGTGAATTAAACACGCGTGCGCCGCCGAAGTTACGTTGCAGGTTGGCAGTGACTTTGAAAACTCCGCCTTTGCCTTTCACCGATTCCAGATACTGCTCGCGCGAACAATCAGCCACGTCTTCACCAAACACGACGATGCGCGGATCGCGCGCCATCTCGGTGTGCAACGTACGATTGATCAGGTCGACCATCGTGCCGGGATTGCCCGAGAGTTGCACCTGGTCTTCCGTGTCGAATTCTTTCGACGTGGGATCGACTTCAGGTGAAAAGACAAACTTCGTCGCGGTGTCTTGCGCGGGCTGCGGACTCGCAAGCGCTTTGTCTGCCGCTTCGTTCACTAACGCGTCGGCCTCGTCCTTGATCCGTTGCAATCCGTCCTGATCGATCACGCCCGAGTCGATCAGCAACGCGCCAAAACGTTTCACCGGATCGCGTTCGGCCTCGCTGGCTCGTTCTTCGTCGGGCCGGTAAAGTTTTTCGTCATCAGAAAGCGAGTGCGAGTAAGGACGGATGACTTTCGCATGGACCAGCGACGGCCCTTTGCGTTGACGGCAATAATCAACCGCTCGCCGCATCGTTTCCAGCGATTCGATCACATCAGTGCCATCACAACGCTGGATGTAAAGCCCGGGAAAACCTTCAACCAACCGCGACACGTCGCCGCCCGCGGTTTGCACTTCCACCGGAACACTGATCGCGTAACCGTTGTCTTCAACCAGAAACACCACCGGCAACTTCAGGTTGCACGCAGTGTTCAGCGCCTCCCAAAACTCACCTTCACTCGTAGTGCCTTCGCCGACTGAGACGTAAGTCACTTCATCGTCGTGAAAATCTTTGACTCGCTCTTGCAGTTCAGGAATTAACTGGAAACGATAAGCAGCTTCAGCACAACCGACCGCTTGCAGCAGTTGCGTTCCAGTCGGCGACGACTGCGAAACGATGTTGAGTTTCTTGTGACCCCAGTGCGACGGCATCTGCCGTCCGTGTGAATTTGGATCTGCTTCCGCGCCAACGGCTGACTGCAACATTTCGAGCGGCGTCATGCCAAGCTGCAAACAGAGCGCGCGGTCGCGATAGTAGGGATAAAACCAATCGTAACTCGGCTTCAAAACCACACCCGCCGCCGCCAGGATCGCTTCATGTCCCGCACCGCTAATCTGAAAGAAGATTCGGTTTTGACCCTTTAGCTGGATCTCTTTGTCGTCGAGCCGCCGCGAGAGATACATCGTGCGATACATCTCGAGCAGCAGTTTGTGATCCGGTAACTGCTCTTCCACGGCTTGCGCGGAAAAGCCGGCCGCATCGTCCGAATCTGCTTTTCTAACCAGCTTCAAAACTTTGGTGTCAGTGTTCATAAGATTCCGCCAGCGTCATGCGGTATTCTTCGGCCATGCCGGGATGCCCGTGGCGTTGCGCCGTTTCGATGCCGCGCTCATACGCCGCGCGCGCCTCGTCGCGTTTGCCGAGCCGTTCGTACGCGCCCGCCAACATACCGAATGCGTTCCCCTCGTCGTCAACTGCTTCGAGATAACGGTTCAGCGTTGCGATCAAATCGTTATCGCGGCCAGCCTTCTCGTATTCTTTAGCCAGACCAAAGAGCACACTCGTATTGCTCGGGTCGGTGGCTAACATCTGTTCGAACACTTCGATGCGATTCATTTTCCGATAATCAGTTTCGCGATCGTTTGCAACTGCATGTTTGAAGTTCCCTCGTAGATCGCGCCGATCTTCGAGTCGCGCCAGTATTTCTCGACCGGATAATCTTTCACGTATCCGTAGCCGCCGTAGAGTTCGATGGCCTTCGAACTGACGCGTTCGGCGACACGCGACGAATAAAGCTTCGCCATCGCCGCTTCTTTCACGAAATTCACGCCCGCGTCTTTCATGCGCGCAGCGTTGTAAACCATCAAACGCGCGGCTTCGAGTTCCGTTGCCATCTCCGCGAGTTGAAACTGAACGCCCTGAAACTGATTGATCGACTTGCCAAACTGCTGCCGCTCGGCCGTGTAAGCCAAAGCACTCTCCAACGCGCCCTGAGCGATGCCGATCATCTGCGCGCCGATTCCGATGCGGCCTTCGTTCAACGTTTCGATCGAGATCTTGTAACCCTTGCCCGCTTCGCCGAGAACGTTTTCTTTCGGCACCTGGCAATCTTCGAGAATCAACTCGACCGTCGACGACGCGCGAATGCCGAGTTTGTTCTCCTTTTTTCCGATCGAGAAACCGGGAAAACTCTTCTCGACAATGAAAGCGGTGATGCCTTTGTAACCGGCTTCCGGATTCATATTCGCGAACAGCACGAAGATCTCGGCTTCGATACCGTTTGTGATCCAGAGCTTGCGGCCGTTGAGCAGGTAGTGATCGCCTTTATCGACGGCACGGGTTTGCATCGCGAAGGCGTCTGAGCCTGAACTCGGTTCGCTCAGCGCATACGCGCCGACGTGCTCGCTCGCGAGGCGCGAAAGATAATTTTGTTTCTGTTCGTTTGTTCCCCAGCGAATGAAGGCGTT
>DATEHX010000032.1:0-37812 GCA_035279345.1 Pyrinomonadaceae bacterium
ATGAACATAACCACTGAGCCGCTTGTTGTTATCCAACCATCGCGAAGCTGGAAACTCCTCAGCTTCAAAGATCTCTGGGCTTATCGCGAACTGCTTTTCTTCCTGACGTGGCGCGACGTCAAGGTGCGTTACAAACAAACAGCGCTCGGTGCCGCGTGGGCAGTCCTGCAACCGCTGTTCATGATGGTCATCTTCACCATATTCTTCGGACGTCTCGCGGGCGTGGATTCGGGGGGCATTCCGTATCCACTGTTCGCACTCGCCGGTCTCGTGCCGTGGACGTTCTTCGCCAACGCGATCACGCAGAGCGGCAACAGTCTCGTCGGCAGCTCAAACCTGATTACAAAAGTCTACTTCCCGCGATTGATCGTTCCGGCAGCGGCGATGCTCGCCGGACTCGTGGATTTCGCGCTCGCGTTAGTGTTGTTCATCGTGATGATGATCTACTACGCCGTGCCGCCGACCAGTCACGTATTGATGTTTCCGGTGCTGGTGCTGCTGACGACGCTGTTTGCGCTGGGCGTGGGAACGTGGTTCGCCGCACTGAACGTAAAGTATCGCGACGTGAGGTTCGCGCTGCCGTTTCTGATTCAGATCTGGCTGTTTGTGTCGTCGGTGATCCTGCCTTCGAGCGCTTTGGCGCCGAAGTATCGCTGGCTGCTGATGCTCAATCCGATGTCGGGAATTATCGAAGGTTACCGTTCGGCGCTCTTTGGACTTCCGTTTGACTGGCCCGCTCTCGGCATTGCCACCGCGATCACCGTCGCCGTGCTGGTCTACTCGATCTACTCCTTCGCGCGCGTCGAAAGAAGCTTCGCCGACATCATCTAAGCAATCCACAGATTACGCAGATTTACTCACTGAATCTGTGTAATCTGTGGATTTCTGTTCGTACCACGTGATGGTCCGCTTTAATCCCTCTTCGAGCGAGGTCTGGGCACGAAAACCAAACTTCTCGAGCGCGCGGCTTGTGTCTAACTGTCTTCGGGGCTGTCCGTCCGGGCGATCCGAACGCCAGCGAATCTCGCCTTTGAACCCACTCAGCCGTGCAATCGTCTCGACCAAATCTTTGATGACGACTTCATTGCCCGATCCGAGATTCACCGGATCGGGTTCGTTGTAAACAGCAGTCGCCCGCAGAATGCCGTCAGCACAATCCTCGACGTAAAGAAACTCGCGCGAAACCTTTCCCGACCCCCACGCTTCGATAAACGCGTCGCCCCGGTCGCGCGCCTCGATGCACTTCCGAATCAATGCCGGAATGACGTGCGACGTCTCGAGATCGAAATTGTCACCCGGTCCATAAAGATTCGCAGGCAAAAGAAAGATCGAGTTGAACCCGTACTGCTCGCGGTACGACTGCGACTGCACCAGCATCATCTTCTTCGCGAGACCATACGGCGCGTTTGTCTCTTCCGGATAACCGTTCCAGATGTCGTCTTCTTTAAAAGGCGTCGGCGTGAACTTCGGGTACGCACAAACGGTTCCGATCGCCACAAACTTCTTCACGCCGCGCAGCCGCGACTGCTCGATAAGCTGCACGCCCATCATGAGGTTGTCGTAGAAGAAGCGGCCCGGGTTTTTCTGGTTGTGACCGATGCCGCCCACGACCGCCGCCATGTGTATAACCAGGTCCGGATCGGCGTCGTCAAGCAGCCGTTTGACGTTTACTTCCTTGATCAAATCGTAATCACGGCTGCGTGGGACGATGACCTCAACGCCGGGGTAACGTTGAAGTCCCTCAACGACAAACCGGCCCAGAAAACCGGCGCCGCCGGTTACAACGATTCGCTTGTAGGGAAATTCCGTTTCGTGCGGGTGCATGCGCCGAGAATATCAAATTTGCCGAGAATCAGCCCATGAGTTAAGGTATGTCTTTTGATAAAATGCCAAGCTTTTCCGGCTCCAGTACCAAGGGTAAATCTCAATATGAAACGTGCACTTATCACCGGTATTACGGGCCAGGACGGCTCATACCTTACCGAGCTGTTGCTCGAAAAGGGCTATCAGGTTTTCGGAATAGTCCGGCGGTCGTCTTCATTCAACACCGATCGCATCGATCATCTTTACCAGGATCCGCATGAACCGAGCGCCAGGCTTCGCATGTTCTACGGCGACCTGAACGATTCGAGCTCGCTGAACACGATCCTGCGCAACACGCAACCGGACGAAATCTACAACCTCGGCGCGCAGTCGCACGTGCGCGTGAGTTTTGACGTGCCGGAGTACACGGCGGAAGTCACGGGTCTCGGCACCGTCCGCATACTCGAAGCGATTCGCGACACGGGAATCAAACCGAAGTTTTACCAGGCGTCGTCATCGGAACTTTTCGGGCGCGTGCGCGAAGTGCCGCAAACAGAATTGACGCCTTTTTATCCGCGTTCGCCGTACGCGTGCGCGAAGGCTTACGCCTATCACATCACGGTTAATTATCGTGAGTCGTATGGTCTGTTTGCCTGCAACGGGATTTTGTTCAATCACGAAAGCGAACGCCGCGGTGAGACGTTCGTGTCGCGCAAGATCACGCGCGCCGCGACGCGCATCAAGCTGGGTCTGCAAAAGAAACTCTACCTGGGCAATCTCGATGCGCGGCGCGATTGGGGCTACGCGAAAGATTACGTTGAAGCGATGTGGATGATGTTGCAGGCGGACGAGGCTGACGACTTCGTCATCGCGACCGGTGAGAATTATTCGGTGCGCGATTTTCTGACCGAGACTTTCAATTACCTCGACCTGGATTGGAATGAGTTTGTGGAAACTGATCCGCGTTACTACCGGCCCGCTGAAGTTGATTTGTTGCTCGGCGATTCGTCGAAAGCGCGGCGGGTGCTCGGTTGGGAACCGAAAGTCAGTTTCAAGGAATTGGTGCACCTGATGGTGGACCACGATCTCGAATTGGCCCGCCAGGAAAATCTGCGCAAACGCGACGGCGTGGAGATCTCACAAGCCAGTTGGGGCACGGTCTGAACTAAGAGAACTGCTTGCAGTGACACCTATCGTTAAAGTTGAGAACCTCAGCAAGGTTTATCAGATCGGGACGCGAACAGCCGGTTACGCAACTTTGCGGGAGTCGTTGACGAATGTGGTGCGGGCGCCGCTCGCGAACCTTCGCCGCTTCACGGAAAAGACCGAAGACATCTGGGCCCTGCGCGACGTCAGCTTCACGGTGATGCCCGGCGAAGTGCTCGGCGTCATCGGACAAAACGGCGCCGGCAAATCTACGCTGTTAAAAATCCTGTCGCGCATCACTGAACCGACCACCGGACGCGCCGAACTCTACGGCCGCGCCGGCAGCTTGCTGGAAGTCGGAACGGGTTTTCATCCCGAACTCACCGGACGCGAAAACATTTTTCTCAACGGCGCGATCCTCGGCATGACCCGGCCTGAAATTCAGCGAAAATTCGACGAGATCGTCGCTTTTGCCGAACTCGAAAAGTTTCTCGACACGCCCGTCAAACGCTATTCGAGCGGCATGTACATGCGCCTCGCTTTTTCAGTCGCGGCGCATCTCGACCCGGAAATCCTCGTGGTCGATGAAGTGCTCGCGGTGGGCGACGCGGCGTTTCAGAAAAAATGTCTCGGCCGTATGCGCGACATCTCCACTGAAGGCCGCACGGTGCTTTTCGTCAGTCACAACATGGCCGCGATCCGCAGTCTGTGTAGTCGTGGCATACTGCTCGCCAAAGGTGAGAAGGTTTTCGAAGGTTCAGCCGGCGAGTGTGTGGACCGTTACCTCGCGGAGGTCACGCAAAACGCGACCAATGAAGTTGATTTGAGCGAAGTGCGGCGGCCCAAGGTTGCGGACACGACCTTGAAGATCAACAAGGTCCGGATTGCTTCGCGCGATGGACGGCCGTTGGTCCGATCTGGCGATCCGCTCGAGATCGAAATGCTTTTTTCAGTCGCCGAGCCGCTCGAAGAAGTCGTGGTTGGCGTCAATATTTCATCGGGTGATAACGTCACCATTTTCGAATGCCGCAACAGTCATTCGTACGGCGCGATCGACGAGCTGCTTCCGGGCGAGTACTCGATTCAATGCCGCATCGAACAGAACATGCTGAGCCCGGGTCTTTACGTTTTGAACGTCGGCGGACGATGTGCGGCCAAGCAATTAGACTACGTACCGCAGGCGATGACGTTTGAGATTTATTCGGACGAGTCAGTGGCTTCGCTTTGGTTGAGTGACGTAAGTGGCTGTGTGCGAGTTCAATCTGACTGGACGCACCCGCAAGCACTGATCGAACATGAAGGGTTGTTGGTCGAACGAGAATGGGGGGAAGTACAACATGGGGGTCATCGTGGGAGCTAAGTATCGCCTGGGCGTGTTGCAGCAGCGCGCTGAGTTTGCGATGCGCGGTGTCAGTAATTATGCGAGGTTGATGGCGCGGTCCGGCAACCATCGGCCGCGTCTCGCCGCTGTGACCGTAGGGCGCAACGATGATTACATGGCCGACTTCCGCGAGCGTTTGTTAGCGACAGTCGCGTGGAACGTTAAGTATCTCGTTAGTGAGTTTATTTTCGTTGAGTGGAACCCGCCGGCCGATCGCGAATTGCTGTCGGTTGAGTTAGCAAAAAAGTTCGACTGCTTGCGCGCCTACGTTGTGCCGCAAGAGGTGCACCAGCGAATCTGTGAGAACCGGAATATAAACCTGCTCGAGTATCACGCGAAAAATGTGGGGCTCCGGCGTGCGCAGTCACCGTGGATTCTGAGTACCAATGCCGATGCGGCGGTGGGATTCGATTCCATCAACATGCTACTCAACAGTGAACTTGATAATAACGTATTGTGGACCGCCGAGCGTTGGGACATTCCGTGGCGCGAGAACAGTCAGACCGACATCGGGTTGCTGGGAAGCTTGCGGTTCCGGCGCGTGAATCCTTACGAACGATTAGGAACGGGTGAGTTTTGTCTGGCTAGTCGCGAGCTTTGGCATCGCGCGCGCGGGTTTGACGAGCAGATGGTGAAGCATCGGATGGGCTGCGATGTTCGCGGCACGGCGCAGATGGTCGCGCTCGGCGGCAGCATCAGACGCGCGGGCACCGTGTTGCACCTGACGCATCCGTCGTCGTGCACGGAAGGCGTGAAGCCTCATCACGGAGAAACCGCAACACCCGAAGGCGTGCCTTATCACAATCCGGACGACTGGGGACTCGGTAACTGTAACGAAGTTGAGATCTCGGAGCGCGTTTTTCGGTTGGAGACGGTGTCGTCTTGAAGGCCATCTCATTCACACCGGGCTTTAGCCCGGTGGTATACGGAAGGCATCAGCGGAAAACCGTTTCAACGGTTTCTTTTGCTTCGCGATGGAAACCGTTAAAACGGTTTCTTAATAAATGTTAATGCCGTCCACCGGGCTAAAGCCCGGTGTGAATGAGATGGCCTTGCGGCAAAGAGGTTGGAGACAAAATAAACATGCGAGAGTTGGTGCTGGGTGGACACGGGTTGATCGGATCGACGCTGGTCCACGCATTGGAGGAACGCGGGTCTACCGTTACTTCACTCGATCTAAAAAACGGTCACGACTTGCGACAGATTGACGACGAGCCTTTTCGCGAGTGTGACCGGGTTTGGTTTCTGGCATGGGACACTGGTGGCGCGCGCTACATCGAAGCCGTCGATCGCCAGCACGAACAATACAAACACAACTGCGAACTGACCGTGCGCGTACTCGACGCACTCGCCCGCACACGCACCCCGTTTCTCTTCGTCAGTTCGCAACTGGCCGGTTTGCCAACTGCTTACGGCACGACGAAACTGATGGCCGCCTGCTGGTCGTTGCAACTCGGCGGGAAAGTCGCGCGGCTGTGGAATACTTACGGCTGGGAACATCCCGACGTCCGCAGTCACGTCGTTACCGATCTGGTACTATCAGGACTCACGCGCGGCCAGGTTACGTGCATGACCAACGGGCTCGAGCGTCGCCGGTTTATTTACAAGACTGACTGTGTCGATGCGTTGATGAGATTGTTCGACGGTCCGCAGCAGTCGGCGGAAGTCGCGGGACCGGAGTGGGTCACGATTCGCCAGGTCGGCGAAGAGATCGCGCGACAACTCAATGTTGAATTTCAAGCGGGAAGTGCAAACGGTTCAGAAGTAATGATCGATCCAGGGGAGGTGTTACCTGACTGGCAACCACGCATAACCTTGAGTGAGGGAATCGCCCGCGTGATTGCCGATGCCCGCGCCTATCTCCCGACAGTTACAGGCGCGAAGAACTGAAAACTATGAATCCTCAGAACTATGATCTTAACAAAATACGCCCCCCAGGCTATGAAACAGTCCAGCGTTTACAAGCGGTTGATGAAGAAAAGATTGCAGTGGAAATTACGCAAGGAAGTTAACACTGCCGATCCACTCAAAGTGATGCTGGGCGCTGGTCCATATAAATTCGATGGCTGGCTGCAAACCGACAAAGACATACTCGACGTGACGTCGCCTGACGATTGGAGCATTTTGTTCGACCCCGGTTCGATCGACTCACTGCTCTCCGAACATATGCTCGAGCATCTGTCGGAAGATGAGGCCCGTACCGCGCTCGCAGAGTGTTATCGGTTTCTCAAACCGAAGGGACTCTTTCGGTTGGCAGTGCCCGATGGTTATCGCCGCGATTCAGCGTACGTCAAAGAAGTGGCTCCGCCTGCCGACGGACACAAGATGCTTTACAACATCGACTCGCTCACGGCGCTGCTTCAGAGTGTCGGGTTTGAAACGACTGCGCTCGAATACTTCGATCGCGAAGAACGGTTTCACGCCGTTTCGTGGAATGAGAAAGAGGGCATGATCCTGCGTTCCATTCGCTTTGATACGCAACAAGCGTTTCAACGCGACGGTCTCTTTTACACTTCGCTGATCGTCGACGCGAGGAAGCATTAGTCAGGAATGTGTGGTATCGCCGGAATCATTACTCGAGCGCCAACAACGCCCGCGGAGATCGCGGGCGTAAAGAGTGCAAACTCAACACTCACACATCGCGGGCCTGACGGTTCCGGAGAATTCACTGACAACCACGTGATGCTGGCGATGCGCCGGCTCGGCATCATCGATCTCAATGGTGGTTGGCAGCCTCTCTACAACGAAGATCGCTCACTCGCGCTCGTTGCAAACGGCGAGATCTACAACTTCGTCGAGTTGCGCGAGAGTCTCGAAAACCGGGGCCACCGATTCAATACACACAGCGACTGCGAAACGATCCTGCACCTGTATGAAGAACACGATCTCGCTTTTGTAGAACACCTGCGCGGTATGTTTGGGTTTGCGTTGTGGGATACAAAACGCAAGCGACTCGTACTCGGCCGCGATCGGATGGGCGAGAAACCACTTTACGTCTACGAGACTCACGGGCACGTGTTGTTTGCGTCGGAAATGAAAGCGCTGCTCGCTTCCGGTCTCGTGCCGTTTGAACTCGATCCCGCTTCGATAAATCTCTACTTTCATTATCAGTACGTGCCGGAGCCGCGAACGCCGCTAAAAAACGTGCGCAAGCTCGAAGCGGCGTCGTTGTTGATTGTCGATATCGAGCCGTGGAGAGTTGAAGAGCGCAAGTATTGGCGCATGGAAGATGCGCCGCCGCTCGAAGGCGATCCGGCGACACTGATTCGGGAACAACTCGAAACCGTCAGCGAGATCGTGATTCGTTCCGACGTTCCCGTCGGCATCGCGTTGAGCGGCGGTCTCGATTCGAGCGCCATCGCCGCGTTGGCCGCGCGAAAGTATCCGGGGACGATGCACGCATTCAGCGTCGGTTATCCCGGAGGTCTCGAAAACGACGAACGCCAGGATGCGCGTGCTCTCGCGGATCACCTCGGGATGCCGTTTCACGACGTCGAACTCTCGACCAGTGAAATGATTTCGTTCTTTCCGGAACTGGTTTATCTCCGCGACGATCCGATCGCCGACATCGCCGGCTTTGGTTATTACTCGGTCAACAAACTGGCTCGCGAACATAACGTTCCCGTCATCTTGCAGGGACAAGGCGGTGACGAACTCTTCTGGGGTTATCCGTGGGTGCGTGACGCGGCGCGGCAAACTGCACGCAAGCTTCTGTTAAACGAGCGAAATTCCGTTTCCGCGTTGCCGCACTATCTTGAATTGTCGCTGCCGACGGGTGTTTCTCGTTACGAGTTCTGGCAATGGGCGCGGCAAGGTGGCGGACTTCGCCCGAGTTTGCAAAGCTTTCAACGCGACCGCGCGACGCCGGCTAATCAGTTTGTTTTTTACGATTCGACACCGGAGTTTGCTTTGGCCGCGAGTGAAATGACGCGTCTTTACGCGCCGCAGTTTCGCGAGCAATTGAATGGTGCTTCCGCGGTTAAGTTGTTTACTTCGGAGGCACAAGACGCGAACACGGAAGTGGCCATCACGAAGCTCATCTGCGACACGTATCTGCGTGAAAACGGAGTCGCGCAGGGAGATCGTTTGAGCATGGCGTCGTCGATCGAGTTACGCTTGCCGTTTCTCGATCATCGTCTAATCGACACGGTGATCGGTTTGCGCAAAGCGCACAGCGACATCGACGAGCCTCCGAAAGCCCGCCTGCACGCCGCGATAACTGACTTGTTGCCGGATTGGGTTATCAAACGTCCGAAGCGAGGTTTTACTCCACCGGTGCGCGAGTGGCACAACACGTTGCTGAAGACCTACGGCGATTCACTGAGAGATGGTTTCTTGACCGCTCACGAAGTACTCAACCACGCCGGCGCGCAAGAATTGGGCACAGCTCAGGTTTCATCAGATCCGCTCGCCCCGCTATCTTTTAGAGCCCTCGTGCTGGAACACTGGTGCAGGAGAATGCAGACCACGGCTCTTCCAAACTGACACTTGCGAATCCAACGGATCACAACTCAATACCCGGCTTACCTCGAGGGCTTTTACGCTAAAAGACCCGGTTTGAATTCGCTGGGTTTTGCCGAACAGCATGAGGCATTGATGGCTGACGCCAGTGGCTGGGCGGATTTCTGGACAGTCGCGTTCGCAAAGCTCGGTTATGTCATGACTGACGTCATTTCGAATACTGAGCCGATGCAAAAGGCCTGGGCCAATGAAAACGGCATCGACTACACGGAAGCGGATTGGTTGTTTGATATCACGACCGCGCAGGTAATCGCTTTTCAACCAGACGTATTGTTTTTCAACGACTACGTTACCTACACGGCGGCTTATCTCAAACACTTACGATCCGTCTGTCCGTCGATCAAATTGATCTTCGGTTGGTGTGGAGCACCTTATCGCGATGGGTCTGTTTTCAGCGCGTACGATATCGTCCTGTCCAGCGTTCCCGAACTGGTCCAGCATTTCAGGGATCAAGGCCATCGTAGCGTGCTCGTCAATCATGCTTTCGAGCCGCGAGTTCTGGCACAACTCGATCGCGTGGCGGCCACGCCGGTAGACTTCGCGTTTATCGGCAGCATTGCGAAGAAGGCAGGCTTCCATCATGAACGCGAGGCGTTGTTGCTGCGTTTGCTGGAAGAAACTCCGCTTCAGCTTTGGGCAAGCGTCACGGGCGGTTCGTGGCGTCTTTCGGCGGGCATTCGCAGCCGTCAGTTGATGTATGATTCGGTGCACGCAGCGAGACGCATAGGAGTTCCCGAGGCAATGCTCAACACTGGTCTACCGGGCAAGGCCTTGAAGTGGAAAGAGCGGCCGTCGCTTCCGCCGGCAGTTCATCCGCGTTTGGTGCGCGCCGCGCGAGCGCCCGTGTTTGGACTGGAAATGTACGCGCAGCTTGCACACAGCCGAGTGACCTTGAACTCTCACATCGACATGTCTGAACAGTATGCTTCAAACATGCGGCTTTATGAGGCTACCGGCGTTGCGAGTTGTCTGCTAACGGATTGGCGGCCGAATATGCCGGAGTTGTTTGAGCCTGATACTGAAGTGGTGACGTATAAAAACGCCGAGGAGTGCATCGAGAAAGTTAAGTATCTGCTGGATCACGAAGAGCAACGGCAAGCGATCGGCCGTGCGGGTCAGAAACGGACTCTCCGCGATCACACCTTTGACAATCGCGCCATCCAATTGGACGATTTGATTCGCGCCGAGGTCAGGTAAACATGTGTGGAATCGTAGGCATTGTTGGAAAGCAGGACGACTCATGGCTGAGCGTAATGAACGGGCTCGTCACGTATCGCGGCCCCGACGACGCCGGAGAATACCGCGACGCGTCCGCCGACGTTTCACTCGCGATGCGGCGGCTGAGCATTCTTGATCTGGCGGGTGGTCATCAGCCAATGCCGAACGCGGACGAGACGGTCTGGATCGTCTTCAACGGAGAAATATACAACTCGCCGGAGATTCGCGAGCGGCTGATCGAAACGGGCCACTCGTTTAATACTTTAAATTCGGATACCGAAGTCTTGCTCCATCTTTACGAAGAGAAGAGCGAGGCCATGCTCGACGAGCTGAACGGAATGTTTGCGTTTGTGATTTACGATCGGAAACGCAAGCGGCTCTTTGGCGCGCGCGACCGCGTCGGCATCAAGCCGTTCTATTACTTCAAAGACGCCGGATTGTTTGCCTTCGCCTCTGAGCTGAAGAGTTTACTGGCGCTTCCCGCGGTCAGCCGCGATCTCGACTTCCAAAGTCTTTATCACTACATGACGCTGCTGTTCGTCCCCGGCGAACGCACCATCTTCAGTAACATCAAGCGGCTTCCTCCGGGACATTACTTCAGCTTCGATCTCTCGTCTCGCGAACTCTCGATTCGCCGTTACTGGAAACTCAGAACCGATCGTGCAGAACACAATCGCTCCGAAGCGGAATGGATCGAGATCATTCAGCACGAACTACGTGAGGCAGTGCGGCGCTGGACGTTGAGTGACGTTCCGATAGGCTGTTCGCTTTCCGGCGGCTTGGATTCATCGGCTGTAGTCGCTCTGTTAAGCGAGCTTGGCTACGGACCAATCAAAACTTACTCGCTCGGTTTCGCGTCGGATGACGAAGCAGCCTGGAACGAACTTCATCTGGCGCGAAAAGTAGCCGACCGGTTTCATACCGAACATCAGGAGATCATTCTCCGGCCGGAAGAACTCCTGGATGATCTCGTTTCAATGGTTTGGCATCTGGACGAGCCTTACGGTGGCGGTTTGCCATCGTGGTACGTGTTTCGAATGATGAGCCAGGAAGTGAAGGTCGGGCTTACGGGAACCGGAGGCGATGAACTTTTTGGCAACTACGGCAAATTCTCGCCCTTTGAACACAGTCCGATCCTGAGGTTCGCCGCTGATCATCCGCGCTGGACCGCTGCGGGTGCGAATCTGCCGTCGTTTGTATGGTCAAGCTGGCGTCAGGCAATGACGGCGATTCCGGAGTCGATCATGCCGGCGCGACAAACAGATCGGTTAGCACAGTTAGGAAATATCTGTCGCGCGCCTTTTGGTAGTCACTATTACGCGAATCAGGTTTATCTTAGCGACGACCAGAAACATGAATCGGTTTTCAATGGCCGGTTTTCCAAGCTGGAAGAAACTGCTTCATATCTACAGGGTTTATTTAGCGAGGCGGGTACAAGCAACGCGCGAGATGCGGTGGCCTACGTTGATTTTCAAACGCAGTTGCCGGAAGAGTTTTTAATGATGACCGATCGATTTTCGATGGCGCATTCGCTTGAAGCACGCGTGCCATTGCTCGATCATCAGTTAGTTGAAACGGTGTTCCGCATTCCCGCTTCAATCCGTACAAGGCCAAACGATCTGAAATATCTCATGAGAGCGGCTGTCGGAAATCTACTGCCGCCGGAACTGCTGGGCGCGCCGAAGAAGGGATTCGTTATTCCGATTGCCTTGTGGTTACGCAATCAGTTGCGCCCGTTGGCGGAAAGTCTGTTATCGTCCGAGCGTTTGCAGAAACAAGGAATCTTCAGACCTTCTTTCTACTCTTCCTATGTAGCGCCACACCTCGACGGCCGCGCGGATTTTACGTGGCAGGTTTGGGCCGCGTTGATGTTTCAGTTGTGGCATTCGATATTCGTTGAACGAGGTGACTTTACGAAGCCTGCATATTCGTGGCGCGACCTGGCTTAGATTCAGATGAGTGTAAATTCAAAATCAATTGACGAGACTACGGTGACGGCTCAACGGCACGACGTAGTTTGGACTCCGCAGAAGGCCGAACAGTTCTGGAATTATTTTTCCTCCGATCCGAAATTTTCAGAACAGTATTTCAGTAACCACTCCGGCGCCCTGCTGCTCGAGTATCTGAGCACGCTCGTGAAGTTTGAAGGTCGTGTGCTCGACTATGGCTGTGGTCTCGGATATCTCGTGGGCCACCTGCTGAATCGCGGCACTGCGTGTGAGGCTCTCGATTTTTCAGAACGAAGCATCAAGCTTGTCTTACAAAAGTTCGAACGTCATCCACTCTTCCGCGGTGCGACCGTTGCCAACACGGTGCCGACGCCTTTACCAGACAAGAGTATTGACGTGCTGGTGAGTGTCGAAATGGTCGAGCATCTTTTTGACGAACACCTCGCGCCGACATTCAAGGAGTTTCACCGTCTTGTGCGGCCCGGTGGCACTTTGATCGTGACGACTCCGCACGACGAGGATCTGGCGGCGAGCCGCGTATTGTGTCCTGATTGCGGCGCTTGTTTTCATCAGTATCAGCATCTCAGGAGTTGGACCGCGGACAGTCTGCGCCTGGCGCTCGAGTCACACGGCTTTGAGACGGTGACGTGTCATGCGACGTTGATCGCTCCGAAACCAAAAGCACATCGACTGCGCGAGTTCCTGCGCCAGTTACGAAAAATTCCCGCTCCGCATCAACCTCATCTGATCTACATCGGCCGGAGAAGCGGCGCATGAGACCGGAATCCGTTGAGCTTCTGCGTTCGCCCGGCACTCAATCAACTTTGCAAATCAGATCGGTCGCTGAAGAGGAACGACAAGAAATAAAAACCGGGGAATTGTTTGCGGAGCCTTCAGGCCCGGCGTTTCCCATCAATAACTTCATACCGCGCTTTATCAGAGACGACTCGTATACGGCGAGCTTTGGCGAGCAATGGAACCGCTATCGCCGCACGCAGTTGGATCGTTTCAATGGTACGACGTTGAGTCGCGATCGCCTGTTTGAAGGGACAGGCTGGAAGCCTGACGAATTAATTGGACAGAACGTGCTCGAAGCCGGCTGTGGTGCGGGACGTTTCACGCAAGTGTTACTGGACGCCGGCGCTAATCTTTGTACGCTCGACTACAGTTCGGCAGTCGACGCGTGTTGGGCGAACAATGGACCGCACGAACGTCTGACGCTGGCCCAGGCGGACCTCTTCAAGATTCCTTACCCGCTCGATTTTTTCGACAAGGTGTTTTGTTACGGAGTGCTGCAACACACGCCGGATCCGAAACGAGGGTTCATGTCGCTGGTGCCGCATCTGAAATCGGGCGGCAAGCTCGCTGTCGATCTGTATCGAAAAATGCCGTGGATTACGCGCTGGACCGCGAAGTATTGGTACCGTCCGGTTACGAAAAGGATGTCGCGCGATTTGTTGCGGCGGTTTGTTGAATGGTATATCCCGCGTTGGCTACCGATCGATAACGCGCTGCAAAGAGTGCGCGTGCTGCGTTATGCGGTGCCGGCGATCGTGCCCTGTTGGAACTACACTGGAATGTTGCCGTTGACGTCCGAACAGATCGAGAGTTGGGCCATCCTCGACACGTTTGACGCGCTCTCTCCCCGATACGATTCTCCCCAAACTAAAGAGACTCTTTCCGCGTGGTGCGATGAAGCAGGACTCGAAGACGTCCAAATCCAGGTCGCGGGTAACGGGTTGGTCTGCAATGCGCGTAAGCCTTAGCCACAAGAGGCACAAGAAGCACAAAAGGCACAAGAAATAGAAAAAAGGGATGTCTACCTGCTTTTATACTTCTTGTGCCTCTTGTGCTTTCTTGTGCCTCTTTGTGGCTTGGCTTGACTTGTTACTGCTATCTACGATGAACTGCCAAGCATGCTGAATGTTTTGCACATCAGCACGACTGATAACTCGGGCGGCTCGGGCCGCTCGGCGTATCGTGTGCACTCTGGTCTCAAGGATTTGGGAGTCGGCTCGCGAATGCTCGTGGGCCGAAAAGTTACAGCCGACAAAGATGTGCTGCCGATTGCGAACACGGGATTCAACGCGGCCGCCGATCGTTTCTTCAGTCGAGCGCTCGGCCGGTTAAGCTGGCAATACTTATTTTTTCCTTCGTCGTTTCGTTTGCTGCGCCATCCGTGGTTTAGAGAAGCGGACGTCGTTCAGTTATACAACACGCACGGCAATTATTTTTCGCACACAGTGTTGCCCATGTTGAGTCGTCACCACCCAGTGGTTTGGCGGCTCTCCGACATGTGGCCGATGACTGGTCATTGCGCTTATTCATTTGACTGCGAACGGTGGCGCACAGGCTGTGGCTCGTGCCCGATACTTTCCGATCCGCCGGAACTTTATCGCGACACGACCGCGACGCTGTGGAAGATCAAAAACTGGTCTTATTCGCGTTCCGATCTGACGATTGTCGCGCCTTCAAAATGGATCGCCGGGCTCGCGGCCGAAAGCCCGCTGCTAAACAGATTTCCCATTCACATAATTCCAAACGGCCTTAACACAAACGTCTTTGCGCCAGTTGCAAAACAACAAGCGCGTGAATCTCTGCAAATCGGTCCATCCGAACGCGTCGTCTTATTCAGCGCAGAGTCGCTTACCGATCGACGCAAAGGCGGAGCGTACCTGCAAGCCGCGATCAAACGTCTCTCGGAAACAGAACAGAACCTCACCGTTCTGATGGTCGGAGGAAACGGAAGCAACATCGACATGCCTGCGTCCGTGCGCACCAGAGTCACCGGCAGAATCGACGACGATCGCGCGCTCGCGAGAATTTATTCCGCGGCGGATGTGTTTGTGCTGCCCACGTTGGCCGAGAACCTTCCCAACGTCGCGCTGGAAAGCATGGCTTGCGGAACGCCACCAGTTATTTTTGACGTCGGCGGATGCAGCGACGCAGTGCGTCACAGGGAAACCGGTTACCTTGCGAAGTATGCAGACGATGAAGATCTCGCTCGTGGCGTCAGTCTCTTATTGAACGACGACGAACTGCGATTGCGCTTGAGCAGACGATCGCGTGAGGTGGCTGAGTCGGAATACGGAATCGAATTACAGGCAAGAAGATTTTTATCTCTCTACCAACAGGTGACACAAAAAGTTCCTGTAAACCCCGTAACAGAGTTACAGGATTTACAGGAATCTTTAGACTAGCAATCGAGCTACGGACAGCTCGGCATGCCTTGGACCACTAATTCACCGGCATCGTTGATCACCAACTTCTTACAGATCTGACCGTTCGGAGACTTCAGAACGATCCCCTGTCCCGGCCGGGCAACATAGACCTGGCCGTCGTCTCGAACCGTCAAAGTCCCGCGATCCTGACCATCCACGATTGAAAGCCCGTGAGTAGCCGAAGTTGTCGATCTACCCATGACCGTTAACGTGGCTCCGAGACTCGCGTTGTGATTGATTCCCACTTCTCCCGTCGGTGCTATCTGCATTCGTCGTACAGGGCCGATGAAGTTTGGCGAAGTGGCAAACTCGAGCGTTCCCGTTCCGAGTGTCGGACCATTGAACGAAAGGATTGAGGCTGTTCGATTATCAACCCCACCCATCGCAAGGTTGTAGAAATTCAATAGACCAACTCGATCGCCAGGCTTGGGAATGGTTCCACCCAAACCCAGATACGCGGAAAAGCCGGTGACACCGCCATCGATGGCCACGAACTTGCCGACGTTGGCGCCAGTGGTCCCATCGTCATTGAAGATGGGATTGGTAGTGCCAAACCCGACGTTGTTGGCGCTATCGAAGAAGATGCCCCGTGCGGCCAACGCGGCTTCCACGGTTCCACCAGGAATCGGCGATGGAGTTGGCGTCGGGCCGGGGTCCGGAGGATCAACCAGTTCGCCTATCGCTTCCAGTTCAATCACCGTGCTCCATTGCAACTTGGCGGCGTTAGACACCAGTCTGATCCTGTCGGTCGTGATATCCGCAAACAAAAACCGTCTCCATACTTTGTTATTGCCGGTTATCGTTAGACCAGGAATCGTTTCGAAAGAGTTTCCATCCCAGAATTGGACCTCAAAACTGGTGATTCCGTTGTTGAAGAAGATTTGAGCTTCAGTGGGTTCCGACGGATTCCACCACGTATCCTGCTGGGTGATGACGTTGATCTCGTCGATCACCGCGGGGCCGCTAAACTGTACTTCGATAGAGTCGGGGAAAACGGCCTGGGTGTCGTCGCGCCATCCGCCATCACCCTTTCCAAGATTTATTCCTTTTCTGTCGCCATCGATTGCTGCGGCAACAGGAAATTCGTCCTGGAACGAAGAAGCGGTGGCCGTGCCTCCGTTGGCAGCAGCGGCTAGATTCATACGTTGCTGAATTGGAGGCGGGGCTCCAATCGAAGATAGTTTGGTTGAAGCTGAAACAAGCAGTGGCGATAAGAAAATCAGCACGAGACTTGCGAGGTATTTCTTTTCTTTCAAAGCTACTTCCCTCCTGTTTTTAAAAGAACTTGCGAGTTGTCCGGGTCGACTACTCGAACCGCACGAATTCCTGACACACTTCAACTGATCTATTCACTGGATTGGGTGACTTACATCTAGAGAGAAGACCCTTTCCTTGATCGGTCAATTGCGGGGAGACGCTAAAGTGGTATCCTTTGCATCACCGTGATGGGGGAGCACGAATCCAACAGAGGACCGTTGGAGTTTATCACAGCAAACAAATTCCTAAGGTGACAAAGATTGTCGCTTTGCGACCAACATGGTCCAACATGGCACACTACCACTTAATCGGCATCTGCGGCACCGCGATGGCTTCACTAGCCGGCATGCTGCAAGCACGCGGACATCGGGTAACGGGATCAGACGAGAACGTTTATCCACCGATGTCTCTAATGTTAATGAGTCTGGGCATCGAAGTGTTACAAGGTTATCGTGCGGAACACGTCAATCCAGCGCCCGACTGCGTGATCGTCGGCAATGCGATCCCGCGCGGAAATCCGGAAGTTGAAGAGACGCTCAACCGCAAATTGCTTTATCGATCGCAGGCGGAAGTCGTTAAGGAAGAATTTATTCGCGGCCGTCACTCGCTCGCAGTCGCGGGCACACACGGAAAAACTACGACGACCAGCATCGCCGCGTGGGTCTTGGATCAAGGCGGACTCGACCCAACTTTCCTCATCGGCGGCGTGGCGCAGAACTTCGGTACGAGTTTTCGTGTGACTGATAGCGATTATTTCATCATCGAAGCCGACGAATACGACACCGCTTACTTCGACAAAGGTCCGAAGTTCATGCACTACCTGCCTGAACTCGCCATCGTCAACAACATCGAATTCGATCACGCCGACATCTATCGCGATCTCGACGCGGTGAGGTTGGCTTTTCGCCGTTTCATGAATCTCGTGCCGTCGAATGGACGGCTCATCGTCGGCTGGGACAGCCCAAACGTGCGCGCGGTTGTTGAATCTTTTGGCGCGCGGCTATTTACGAGTCTCGAGACATTTGGCACGACAAGCGATGCGAAGTGGCAGATTCGCAATTCAGACTTCAGCGGTGGACTTTCAAAGTTTGAAGTTGTTCGTGAAGGTCAGACGTGGGGAAACTTCGAGACGCCGCTAATCGGCGAGTTCAATCTTTTGAATTGTCTGGCGGTGATTATCGCCGCGGATGCGTGGGGAGTGAGCCGCGAGCGAATTAAAGACGCGCTTGCAACTTTCAAGAACGTTAAGCGGCGTGCGGAAGTGCGTGGCGAACAGAAAGGCGTCGTCGTGATCGACGACTTCGCACATCACCCAACTGCTGTCAGAGAAACATTGCGTGCCCTGCGCTCGCGTTATGGCGACCGCCGTTTGGTTGCGATCTTCGAACCACGCTCGTGGTCCTCGCGTCTCGCAGTTTTTCAACAAGATTATGCTGACGCGTTCGCTTCGGCCGACTATGTTGTGATTGCGAGTGTCTTTGATAGCCACAAGGTCACAGAAAAGGGACGCGCGCTTGATACGAAACAATTGATTGAAGCGATTTTGGAACAAGGCAAGCCCGCTTTTGCCCTCCCCGATGCCGATCAGATCGTGGCACACATCGTTCCCGAACTACGCACCGGCGATGTGGTTGCGATCATGTCTAACGGGGGTTTTGGAGGAATTCACGACAAGATTCTCACGGCACTTGAATAGCAGCAACATCCGCCAACGTTAACTAGTCTCACGCACACAATTTAACGAACTATTCGTAACGCTCTCGCAGCTATACTCCGGTAAAAGCCTCTCCCGTGTGCCAGGAGGTTCCCCCTCAAGTGAAAAACTTTTCTATTTTCGAGCAGGCACTCAAATTTTCAGGCGTCGAACAAACCGAGAATCTCGGCGAAATGGCCAGTCTCGCGCGGCGTGATTTTGCCGACCGCGAGAGTTTTATTTGTCACACGACAACGGCTTCAGTCGAGTATGCCTGTTTGTTGATCGAGAACGCGGTCCTGCTCAGAACAAATCGCGCCGGTCGGGTATATGCGGGCGTGGAAAAACTCTCATTGCTGCAACCGATCATCGATCGCTACATGCGCATCGCTGATATTTCCGAAACTGTGTATCTTTTTGGTCAGGACGATTGGCGTCCGCCGCGGCACCCGAATATCAGGCTCGTGACGTTGAATAACGATTTTCGTCTGGCGCGCGAGTGGTTTGTGATAGCTCAGTCGCCGTCGTTGAACTCTGCGTTGGTGGCGTTTGATGAAACGGGTCCGGACAGTTCACCCGAACAGATCAGATACTGGGCCTTGAAGTCGAGCAATCCGTTAGTAGTCCGCGGACTGGCTAACGCGGTCGACGGTGTGATCGACTGGACGCTCGCGGCCTGATTCTTTCGGCGATGGCAACGGCGGACGCACCTCAACTTGGGCAGTCAACACTCGCCTGATTCTCGCAGGTAAAAACTTCTTCGCAATCAAAGCTGTAGATCCGACGAGTTCTACTACGTCTCCGCCACCGCGCCAGTGTTGCCGCACCACGAGTGGATCGGTAACAGTCATCAATCGCAATAACGAGATCGCGACGAGGTACGCATCGTCGACCTGGCCCACGAACGGCAACATGTCGGGAATGAAGTCGAAGGGGATGAAGGCGTAGAGAATCGCGCCCGCCACCAAAACCCTTTCCGTCACCGGGACGCGCGGGTCGACCATCAAACGCGCGCTGAGCACGAGCAGGTTCGGGACGAACATCAGCAGGTTTTTCATGCGGCTTCGCAGCTTTACTTCTGACATGCCACACATTATACAGATTACGCAATGGACATTCTCGAACGAATTCGCCAACGCGCCGCTTCCAGGCCTCAGCACATCGTACTTCCCGAAGGTAACGATCCGCGGACGGTGGTCGCGGCGGCTCATTGCGTCAATCAACGCACGGCACGAATCACGATTTTGGGCGATGAGAATGCGATCCGGACAACGGCACGTGAAAACAACCTCGATCTCGGCGGCGTCGCGATCATCGATCATCGACGCGCTGCTGACTTCGACAAGATGGTTTCGATTTTTCACGACCTGCGGCGGGCGAAAGGCCTGATGGCTGATGAAGCACGAACACTCGTGTCCGATCCGTTGTACTACGGAAATCTGATGGTGCGCATGGGCCAGGCTGATGGTTCAGTCGCGGGCGCAACGAACACGACGTCGCACACGGTGCGCGCCGCGTTGCACTGCATCGGCGTTCGCGCTGGTTTCAAACTCGTATCGAGTTTCTTTTTGATGGCGTTACCGCGAAGCGAGTTTGGACATGACGGCGCGATGATCTATTCGGACTGTGGCGTCGTGATCGAACCGAGCGCGGCGGAGTTGGCCGAGATCGCACTGGCCGCTGCCGATTCGTGCCGGGCGTTGCTGGGCACGGAGCCGCGTGTGGCGATGCTCTCGTTTTCAACCAAAGGCAGCGCGCGTCATAAATTGATCGATAAAGTCGTGGAAGCGACACGAACCGTGAAAGCGCGCGCGCCGGAGTTGCAGGTTGACGGCGAGCTCCAGGCGGACGCGGCGCTCGTGCCCGCGGTGGCACAGTCGAAAGCGCCCGGTTCGCCTGTCGCCGGACGTGCAAACGTTTTGATCTTCCCCGATCTTCAGGCGGGAAACATCGCTTACAAGTTAACTGAAAGACTCGCGGGCGCCACCGCCATCGGTCCGATCTTGCAGGGTTTGGACAAGCCGGCTAACGATCTCTCGCGCGGTTGCACGGCGCAAGACATTGTTGACGCGGTGGCGATCACCGCCGTGCAGGCACAAGCCCGGAAAACCAACTAATCTTCTGGAGCATCTGTTTAATCTGTGTTCCGCTTTAAACTGACGCTTGCGCTTCTTTTGATAGTCCTTGCTACCCCGTATAGCCCTGCCCAACAGCAAAAGCCACCAGACGATAAGGAACAGGATCGAGTCAAGGTTTTTACCGAAGAAGTCCGGCTTCCGATCGTCGCTTTAGACTCCTACGGCCACTACGATCCGACCCTGGAACTCGACGATATTCTGGTGCTCGAAGATGGCGTGGCGCAGCAACTCCGCAGCGTGCGGCATATTCCGGCAAACGTGTTGTTCGTGCTCGATACAGGTGGCGAGTTGAGCGGGCTCGGTGGACAGTCGAAAACTACCGCTCTGACGCGACAAGTCGCGTCAGAGCTGATCGGAAAACTTCAGAACGGCACGTCGATCGCCGTAATGCAATCGGGCAACGCCGCGGAGATGTTGCAGCCGTGGACCACCGACAAAAACGCGGTTCTTAAAACGCTCAAGAACAAACTGCTCTCGACCAAACGTTCGCGAATCTCGGAAGCAATTCTCAACGCGAGCGAACAGTTGAAAGACCGGCCTGAAGGAAGCCGGCACGTCGTGTTGATTACCGATGGCGTCGATTCGGCCGGTGCGAAAGTCGGCCGTCAGGAAGCGATGACCAAGCTGATCGCCGCGCGTGCGACGGTCCATATCATCAGCTACACGCAGTTTGTTCAGCAGAAGCCCGAGAAAAAAGATTCGAAGGATGTTCCCAGACAGCTTCCGAACAGTTCCGATCCAATCCGCGCGACCGATCCAACACAACCGCCGAGCCAGAATCGTTCGCCGTCATTCGTCCTCGGCAGCGTCAGATTCGATCCGGCCATGAGAAAACAACGCAAGGCTTACGAAGCTGAAGTGCGGAAGAGTGAACCGGCGTTGAAAAACGTGGCTGATGAAACCGGTGGCAAGTGGATGTTGCCGCTGAACAGCGAACAGATGCTCGCGCAGGCTGACGAAGTCGCGCGTGCTATCGGTGCGGAATACGTTGTTACTTATCGTCCGAAGCGTCCGTTGGCGGAAGCGAAGCCGGGTGAGTACCGGCGGATTGAAGTTGCCTCACGAAGAGTTGGTTTGAACTTGCAGGCGCGTCGCGGCTATGTGGTGCCCACGCCCTGAAAAGACTTTTGTGCTTCTTTGTGGCTTTAACGCACCGCCGCCTCGAGCTGCGATTCCATCACCTGCACAAACTGCCGCACGTCAAACTGATCGTTTTTAGGCAACAACGATAACCGGTGCAATTCTTCCCAGTCTTCCTTCGGCACACGATGAAACGCCTCGACCACCTTCGGGTCAAACTGCCGGCCGGCCCAATCATCCAGTTCCTTCGCCGCCGCTTCGTACGACTTCCCGCGGCGATACACGCGATCGCTCGTGATCGCGTCGAACGCATCAGCAACCGAGAAGATACGCGCGCAGATGTCGATGTCATCGCCGCGCAGTCCAACCGGATAGCCCGAGCCATCCCATTGCTCGTGATGCTGGGCCACCACTCGCGCCGCGCCTTGCAGAAACTCAATCCCGCGCAAAATCTGCTGGCCGTGCAGTGGATGCTCTCGCATCCGCACCCATTCTTCTTCCGTCAACTTCGCGGGTTTGCGCAGAATCGAATCCGGCACGCCGATCTTGCCGATGTCGTGCAGTAACGAACCAAATTCCAGCGACTTCATCTCGTCGCTGTTCAGGCCATACTCGCGGCCGAGACGCAGACTGTAACTGACGACGCGTTCGGAGTGACCGTGTGTTTCGGAGTCGCGCGTTTCGAGTGCCGCGGTAAGTGCTTTCAGTGTCGAGCGATACGCACCTTCGAGCGAGTTCAGCGCGCGATCGAGTTCGGCAGTCCGTTGCTCGACCAGTTCTTCAAGGTGATTTTCGTAACGTTGCTTCGCGACGACGAGATCGTGATGTTCGAGCGCGCGCTTGACGACCGCCTCAACCTGCCGCAGGTCGAAAGGCTTCATCAGGTAATCGAACGCGCCGCGGCGTAAAGCGCCGATCGCGCTTTCCACGGTCTGCATGCCGCTGATCATCACGACAACGGTCTCGGGTGACAGAGCCTTCGCATGAGGAATCATCTCGAGTCCACTCATGCCGGGCATTGTGATGTCGCTGATTACGAGTTGGAACTCATTCTCATTTAGCAGGGCCAGCGCTTGTTCGGCTGAACCGGCTCGGATGCACTCATAGTCTTCGCTCAGCAAGTCAGCGAGAATTTCCGTAATCTCGACTTCATCATCAACTATTAATATGCGGGGCGACGCATTAGTCGGCATTTCGTCTCTCCTGGAACGACAGGGCAGTGATGCTAGGGAATCTGGTAAAGCCTAAGCCGCGCTTTGTAAGGGTAGGTTTCGGGACCTTGGAGTGCCCTGCCATTAAATGGCTAAAGCATTCTAGCGTTTTATGCGGTCCGTGGCAAACAAGTTTTTACGCAGGTATTTAGGTCCGGCGAATTGGACCATTTCCGGCCTTTTTGGGCCGGTTGTTGCGCTCTGCGGGAAAGGGCCTTATGATGTCTGCCCTTCGCGCCGGAGTGGCGAAATTGGTATACGCACCAGACTCAAAATCTGGCGTCCGTCAAGGACATGTCGGTTCGAGTCCGACCTCCGGCACCATCTCTTTGCGATTCCCTCGTAATCGCGCCATTTGTTCCAACTGAGCCCGGGGTGTTCGAGTAAGTATCTTGATCTGTAAATTACTGCCGTGAAGGAGACCTCATGACCGAGCATGATGAGCAGCACCTTATCGACTTTACCAACAGCCTGAAAAAGCTGAAGGTGGACCCCGATCCGAACCACGAGGCTGACGTACTGCTGTTGACCTGCATGGATTTCCGCTTTTTATTGACCATTACGGAGCTCATGAAGGGCATCAAGTATGATCACGTGGTTCTCGCCGGCGCGGCGCTGGGCGCGGTGCAGGATCAAAAACCGCACTGGGGCAAAACCTTTTTTGATCACCTGGGTCTCGCGGTTGACCTCCACAACGTCAAAAACGTCTTCGTCATGGAACACCGCGACTGCGGAGCGTATGGTCCAAAGGGTTTCGGGTTGCTACCCGACAAGCCTGACCGCGAGGAAGAGCGGAAGGTCCACATGCGACAGGTCAAAAAACTCGCGATCGACATTCCGGACGACCTGAACTTCGCGGCCTTCCTGCTGGAGGTGCCACCCTCGATACAGCAGATGACGTTCGATCAGTTGATCGGCGACGACTAAACCAGCTCTAACTCGATCGTCATTTGTGGTATTTCGACTCGCATGCGGATTTTTGTCCTATTGACACTTTTTCCGCATGGATGCTAAACGTCTGTCATGGGCCAGTTCTCAACCGCCGGCTCATGCTCAACCACTCCCATCGCCCACGCACTTAATCAGCAAGACCATAACTAGACGAGGACTCACTATGCTTAAAAAGTGTTATCTGTGCTCTGCGATCGTGGCGTTGGTTTGCCTGCTAATCTTCGGCTGCGGAGGTACTGGTACGAATCAGTCGACAGCCACTCCGACGCCTACCGCAACTGCTACGCCCGCGTCTTCCCCAACGACGACCTTTGATTTTGGCCAGTACACCGGGAACAAATCCTTCAAACTCAACACTCTTCCGACAACTCCCTATGGTCCAGCATGGGCCGACATCCTCGTGGAGAAGTCAAACTTTGTGAAGTGTCAGGGAGCATCCATCGCGCTTTGCTACTACTCCGGTCCTGAAGGAACCGTGCCCTGCACTCTCGGCAGCGGAAACCTCGCAAACTGTACCTGTTACGCGATTCCGGCCGGACAGCCTTATCTCGTGGACATCAATGCGATTCTGAACATGGATGTTTACCTGCAAACAGTAGAAGCGTGTGGGAAAGACGGCAGCAAATGTCAGCCAACCGGCTCAGTCGAAGCGCCTGTCTGCGAGGCCATCAACAACAACACTCTGATCCCGGGCGCAGATCTGATCTCAACCTTCAGCCTGTATCTCGAAAAGAAATTCCCAATCGATCCGACAACCTGTTCCACCCCGGCTGCATACGCCGGCTGCATGACAGCGCCGTGTAAGAAGACCGGCAAAACCGATCCAAACACCGGTCTTCCTTTGGTTCAGTGTGGTTGTCCGACTTACACCGGCCCTTACCAGGTGGGAACCGCGATCCAACAGGACCAATGCGTCCTCGGCAGCCCAAACATCTGGTCCGCCGCTTATCAAGTACCTAAGCAGCAGTAATCCATCCACAGATTACGCCGGTTGATTTTTATAATCTGCGTAATCTGTGGATTTCCTACTCTCAATTTAACTTCCTTCAAGTCAGATTGCTTTTCGAAACGGTTAATGTGACCAGGCAGGGGCGTGTTTCCGGGTAGTTTTGCCTAAGAACACAACTGGCACGGGACTAGCTAAGAGGTGAGGCGAGCCTCCCCGCAGGTTTGAAAATTCGACCCGGATGTTTCCCCCAAGAACATGTCTTCGAACGGTAACAATTTAGTCTCCCGCGCCAGCCGCAAGTTGTGGCCCCTCCCGGTTTTTGTGATTCCCGGCCTGCTGGGACTCTGCTTTATCGCTCCCGCGCTTTTCGGCTCGAAGTTAACCTTGGCGGTCGTAAGCCTGTTCGCGTTTCAGATCGCCGCGAGTGCAGCCGTTTGGATCGGTTGGAAAGGAACTGAAGAACAACTAACCGGCGTCAAACTCGAACTCTCAACGTTGCAAGACATCGTCGACGTTTCCCGCGATGCGATCATCGGCGTCACGCCCGAAGGCGTGATCATGAGTTGGAACCGCGGCGCGCGCGGCATCTATGGTTACACCGCGAAAGAAGCGCTCGGCTCTACGATCGCAACACTCTTCGACGATCGCCACGGCCAGGAGGCAGAGCTGCTGTTTGAAAAAGTCGCACGCGGCGAGACCGTCAACCAATACGAAGTGGTCCACCTGAAGAAGGGCCATCATCCAATCGACGTTTCGCTTACCATCTCGCCCATACTCGATGGCAAAACAATCACAGGCGCTTCCGTCGTTGCCCGCGACATCACCGAACGGAAACGCGCGGCCGGCTCTCTTGCCCAACAAGCTGCCGCGATGAAGGCCTCGATGGACGGCATGGCGATCATCGATCACTACGGCGTCTGCACTTACTTGAACGACTCTTACGCCAAGATCTTCGGCTACGCCGAGCCGGAACGTTTGATCGGCGCGAGCTGGGAAATGTTCTTCTTCAACGAAGAACTCGCGCGTCTCAAAGAACAGATCATGCCCGCCGTCTGGCGCGACGGCTCATGGCGTGGTGAAGCCAATGGCTTGAAACTCAACGGCGGCTCAGTGCCGTTGGAGATCTCGATCTCTAGTGTCGTCGGCGGTGGTTTAGTGCAAGTAGTCCGCGACATCACCGAGCGTAAGAAAATCGAAGACACGCTGCGCGACAGCTCGCATAAAGACGAACTAACCGGACTCCTGAATCGCCGCGGCCTGCTCAAACAAGCAGCGCCCTACTTCGACTTCGCCCGCCGCCAAAAAGAAAACCTGTTGCTCCTTTTCATCGACCTCGACGGCATGAAGAAGATCAACGACGAGTTTGGCCACAACGAAGGCGACAACGCGCTCATCAGCACGGCCGCGATCCTGAATCGCAGTTTCCGCTCCAGCGACATCATCGCTCGCCTCGGCGGCGACGAGTTCACCGTCCTCGTTACCGATCTGAACGCCGACAAAGAAGAGGCAATCACGCGTCTCAACGAGAACCTCAAGGCTTACAACGCCACCGAGACACGCGGTCACAAACTCGCTTTCAGTATCGGCGTCGCGACGCTCGAACCTGAACGCATGACCTGCTTCGAAGAACTGCTAGAACAAGCCGATCAGGCGATGTACGAACAGAAGCGCATGAAGCGGCGCCGGGCCACCGAGCGAAACCAAAACAAGCAACTCGGATTCACACAAGCAACTGAATCGGAATCGTCGTTCGCGGCAAACTCAATTCCCTTCGCGCTCTCAGCCGGCCCGCGGGCTTACGCAAACCGCCAGGGCACATTCGACAACGCCGCGATCGGCATGGCTGTAGTTTCCGTCGACGGCAGTTGGCTCCAGGTTAACGAAGCGCTCTGCAAACTGGTCGGTTATTCCGAGCAGGAACTGCGCGCTACCAGTTTTCAGCGGCTCACACACGCGGACGATCTGCGGCACGCGCAGTCGTACATCCAGCGCGTGATCGAAGGCTACATTCAGAGTCACGAGCAGGAGAAACGTTATATTCACGAGCAGGGCCACACGGTCTGGGTGCAATGGCACGTCTCGCTGTTGAAGGATTCCGAGAGCGGATCCAAGCGGTTGTTCTTCCAGGTGCAGGACATCACCGATCGCAAACTCGCCGAAGAAAAACTCACGCTCGATACGCTTACCGGTCTTCCCAATCGCGCGCGGTTCTTCGATCTTTTGAAACTACGCGTCGCTCGCAAACCCGCGAGTAAACAATGTGCCGTGCTCATGCTCGACGTCGATCGTTTCAAACTCGTCAACGATAGTCTCGGGAGTGCGAGTGCCGATCAGTTGTTGCTTCAGATCGCGCACCGGGTGAAGACGTGCCTGCGGCAGAACGACGTGCTGGCCCGCGTCGGCGGCGACGAGTTTGCCGTGCTGCTCGACGATGTGTCGGGTGAAGAAGAAGCGTCGTCAGTCGCGACGCGCATTCAACAGGCGCTATCGATTTCGTTCAACCTGTTGGGCCAGGAAGTCTACACCACGATGAGCATCGGTATCGCGCTCGGTTCGGACTACGCCAACGATGTTTCCGACATGCTGCGCGATGCGGAAACCGCAATGCACCGCGCCAAAGTACGCGGCAAAGCGCGTTATGAGATCTTCGGCCACGACATGCACGGCGAGCTGATGAGCCGTTTGAAGATGGAAACCGATCTGCGCCGCGCGTGCGAAAGAGACGAGCTTTTCGTCGACTATCAACCGATCGTGTCGCTCGGAAACCGCACGCTGATCGGCTTCGAAGCGCTTGTGCGCTGGCACCATCCGGAGTGTGGTCTCATACCGCCGAAAGAATTTATTCCAGTTGCCGAGGAGACGGGATTAATCCTGAACATCGGCCAAACCGTGCTGCGTTCTGCGTGCCGTCAGGCGCGTGAGTGGCTGGAAACGTATCCGTCCTCACCCCCCTTATTCGTCAGCGTCAACTTGTCCGTGAAGCAGTTCAACGAGCCGGGCCTGGTTAAGAACATCCAGCAACTGCTCGAGGAATCCGGGTTACCGCCGCGTTGTTTGAAGCTGGAGATCACCGAATCGGTGTTCAGTGACAACATCGAAGCCGCGGTCAAGCTGTTGACGCAGTTGCGCAATCTCGGCGTGCAGTTGAGCATTGACGACTTCGGCACCGGTTATTCGAGCCTGAGTTATCTGCAACGCTTTCCGATCGACACGCTGAAGATCGATCGCTCGTTCGTGACGCAGATGATGGAGAATGAAGAGAACCTCGCGATCGTTCGCACGATCGTGGCGTTGGCGCAGAATCTCGGCATGGACGTCGTCGCGGAAGGTGTTGAGACTGAAGATCAGTTGCGCCTGTTGCGGAAGTTGGAATGCGAGAACGGGCAGGGTTATCTCTTCTCGACCCCGATTGGTGGCGGCGAACTCGATGAATTCATTGCCAGTTGCAATGTCATTGAAGCTCCCACCGCGTTAGTCGCCTAAAACCATCCACAGATTACGCAGAATCTGTGTAATCTGTGGATGGTTTTGCTTTGTAGAGGTCGCGTCCCGCGTCTTTTACAACCAGCGTGTCGGGTTGGGAACTAAGCGCTCCGACATCCAGCGTGTGATGGTCCAAATAGCCGAGGTTGACGCGCCTGCAAGTCTCTTCATCAAGACCAGTAGCCATCGTGATCCGGTAACGAGGAACGACACGTCCGTGCTCGTCGGTACGGCCGGCGTAAGCGACGTGCGCGAGGTGCGCCGCAATGCAGAGATTCTCGCGCAGTTCCGCTGAAGCGCCCAGCATGTCGCGCACGACTTCGAGAGGCGCGTAACCATATTTCTCAATCAGTGCGCCGTGCGTTTCTGAAATTTTGGTCAGGTGCGGTGCGTAGATGATCAGTTCGCCGCCGTCTTCGATAATCGCGCCGAGTTTGTAGCTCGCTTTTCCCCCAACCCACATCTCGTCGTAATGCGGATCGAGCAGTGCGACCACGGTTTGGTATTTCCGGTTCGTGTAACGGATGTGCACTTGCCGGCTGACTTCTGCCGCACGCCGAAACGCTTCGCGGAAATCACCCGTAAACAATGCGTAAGTCACAAGCTCTCCATTCGCATCGCGCGACACGACTGAGTTGAGCGAGATCACGCGCGCGGGAATCAGGTCCGCGGCGGCTTCGATGAGTTTGCGCGTGGGCGTCTCGACTTCGCCGATGATGTTTTCGATACCCGCCAGCGCGCCGAGCCAGTGTGTCGTGTGCGTTAAGTCTGGTCCTGCCACACCGGGAAAGAAATACTTCGCGCCGCCCGCAAAACCCGCGACTTCGTGCGACACCGTCGCACCGAAAACCACGACGACGTCGTAAACGCCTGGCGCCAGCAACTTGTTGATGCTCACCGAAACCGCGTGGTCGATCAATCCGCCTGTTAGTTCATGCACTGTTTCGGCACTTAATTCACCAAGTGTGGTCAGTTCTTCAGGTACGTCCCAACGGTGATCGAGTAGTTGTCCCGCGAAGCTCGCGACGCCGATTTTGGCAAGCTTCTGTGCTTCGGACATCGGCGGGTGCGTGCCTTGAGCAACGAGCGCGTCGAACGCCGCCACACTGCGCCGCGCCAGAAATTCCGTGGCTATCGGAAAAAGGTGATCGGTGTTGTCGTCGCGTGTCTTGTCGGGAATGATCGCAAGCACACGTTCGCCGGGTTTGATGACGTCAAGCGCTTCCCTGACTTTACCCGCTAGAATTGTTGGACTTAGAATCTTCAAACTTTGAGCTCAATCCTGAATACATTCAAACTACACGAACACGTCGCGTTAGTCACCGGAGCATCAACCGGACTCGGCGCCGCAATCGCCATCGCACTCGCGGAAGCAGGCGCGCAAGTCGCGTGTCATGGCAACAGTCGTTCGCCCGAAGCAACCTGCGGACAGATCGAAACCGCGGGCGGTGTTGCTTTTCCGATAACAGGCGATCTGAGCAAAGCGGAAAGAGCGAAGCTGATCATCGATCAAGCCCTCGAGCGCTTTGGGCGTCTCGACATACTCATCAACAACGCCGGCACGATTCGCCGCGCACCCGCTGTCGAGTATTCGGAAGAAGATTGGACCACGGTGCTGGAAGTTAATCTGTCGAGTGTGTTTCGTCTCTCGCAACTCGCGGGCAGGCACATGATCGAGAGCGGGCGTGGCGGCAAGATCGTAAACATCGCGTCGCTGCTTTCGTTTCAGGGAGGGATCACGGTGCCGGCGTACGCGGCGTCGAAAGGCGGCGTGGCGCAACTGACGAAAGCGCTCGCGAACGAGTGGGCCAAACACCGGATCAACGTCAACGCGATCGCGCCCGGTTACATGCGCACCACCAACACCGCGGCGCTGCAAGCCGACGAAACTCGCAACCGCCAAATTCTCGAACGCATCCCCGCCGGCCGTTGGGGCGAACCCGGCGACATCGCCGGCGCCGCAGTGTTTCTCTCGTCACCGGCAAGTGATTACGTCAACGGCCACGTGTTAGTCGTGGACGGTGGCTGGCTGGGCCGGTAGTCACAAAAAGGCACAAGAAGCGAGATTTTTTTAAGTGTTTTGTTCTTCTTTGTGGCCCAGAAAGTCTTCGCGCAGGGGCGAGAAAATATCAATGAGGACGACCTCTTCGTCCATCATCGTCGCGCCGTGCCAACAGTGTGACGGGAAATGAAGGACGTCGCCCGCGGACGCAATGCGCTCCTTACCTTCGATGAAAAATCGCACGCGCCCGCGCTCGACGATCGTCATCTGCTCGTGCGGGTGATCGTGCTCGGGAGTGACCAGAAACGGTTTGAAGCGAAAGCGGCAGATCATCATGCGATAGCCCACAAGCATCTGGCGCTCGATGCCTTCAGCCATCTGCTCCACCGGAATCGTCGACCAATTCAAATGCTGCGCGAGGCCGTGACCGGCGCCGTTCCCATTCCCGTTTTCGGCAGTGCTAGACATTTTCTGGTCCTTTACTTTTTGTCGCTGACAGCTTCGAGACCCGATCCACTCGCTGCGTATTCCGGTTGCACGTTGACGACGCCATACAAACGATCCTCACCTTCGCGTATCGCCGCCATCATCCACAGAAAATTGATCTGCCCGCCGGGCGCGGCCACGTTCGGGTGATATCCCTGCGGCATCAACACGCAATCTCCCTCGCGCACGACCTGCACGAGCTCTGGTTTATTCGGATCGGTGTAGACAAACTGCACGCCAAACGAAGGCGCCGGCATGTCGATGAACAGGTAGGCTTCCTCGAGCAGTTTCGAATGTTCGTGCGGTGGCCACGAGGTCCAGTTTCCGGGAGTTGAAAAGGTAACGCCGGCCATGATTCGGCCCGCCTGGACGTTCGCGCCGATGAGCACGTTCAGGTCTCTTTCCGCGGGCGGCTTACCGGCAATCAAGTGCAGCCGCGGATTCTCGCGAACTTCTTTGTACGACACAAACTGCGTTGGATAACGCTGCGCAACCGGCGCGGAGACTTCCGCTAGATCGCAACCGCCGTCTTCCGCTTCAACTTTGATCTGCGAATCACGCGGAACGTAAACCGTGTCGTACTGGCCTAGTTGAAACTGCTCACTATCGGCGGTGACTCTCGCAGCGCCTTTCAAACAGATCAAACCAGTCTCATGATCGTTATTCGCAAACTCGATCGCCGCATCTCCCGCGTTAAGCGTGATGCGGCCATAGTGCAAGAACCGCGCTGCCGTGTCACCGGGCGCGACTGACGTGCGGCGTCCATGTCCCTCGTGCGTGCGCGGCACAAAACAAGTTTCCGGCGTAATTGGATTCTGACTGATTTCCTGCGCCATTTAAGATCTCCCCTTTAGTTCACATGTAACAGAATGTTCACTCTCAGCGGCTTGCCGGGCGTAATTGTCAGGTCCCGCGCTTCATACACCAGGTGCAGCGGAATCGCGCCGTGCACGCCACGGCCGAGCGCGCTGTCGCCCGTCGCAACGATCGAGGTTCTGACCTGAAAATTGCCAAACCGTTGGATGGAAAGCCTTCCGTTCCGTGAACTGAATCGATCGACACGAATCCCTGCGGCTTCGTCTATCTCAGGCTCGGCTCTGTCATACGATGTTGGTATCGCCAACCACCAACGACGAATCTTAACCGGCTGCTTTGCGCTCAACCTTTCTTCGCGGAGCAGCCCACCGTTTTCCATGCGCCACGTGACTTCAGTCGTCAGGCCGACATCCTGGAGCTTTCCCGAGACTGTACCAATGACGGCCCACTTGTTCCAACGAACACGCAAGCTGCGGCCGTCAGCGCGGGGCTCTATCGAATCGGCGCCGTCAGTCGCAACGACGACGCGACCGTCGGTGAGTTCGATCTGCGGCGTCAGCACCGGATAGATTTGTTCGACCGGCGCGGCAAATCCTGGCAAGCCGTATGGCGCGGGCAAGTAATCCGACATCCCCGGCTTCGGACCAGTCGTGATCGGCAACGCAAAACGTAGCGCACCCTGGCGCACCACCCAAACACCTGCCGAACGCTCGGGCGTACGACGAAAGAACTCAAATCGCGCCACGGGCGGCAAAGTTGGCACGATGGGAAACGACGCGATGCCTTCCCTTTCGAGCGCGTTCATGATCGGCGTGTGCGAGTTCGCCAGTTTGCCAAAGAATCCGGTCGTCTGTTGCCACTCACGTTCGCGAGAAATGTAAGCGTAATTCCCGCGGCCGTAAGCGAAAAGATTTAGCAAGTGCGTGTCGCTGCGATAATCATGCAGCAAGTAGTTCCACGCCTGGTAATACAACGCCGCGATGTCCGCGAGCGGCGCCGGCCTGAACTCCGCGTGCGTCGCGAGAAACCCGGCGATCTCGGGCGTGTCGAGATAACTGACCACGCCCTGACTGCGCCCCCAGTTATAACCGTAACCGTCTTCCGAAACGATGTCCCACCAAAGACGCATCTGCGTCTTCAACGACGGCCGCAGCTTCTCAAGAATGTCTTTGCGCCCGGCAATCTCCGCCGCTTCCCAAACGTAACGCGCGTACTCGTTTGAATAACGATCGAACCGGCCTGTCGGCGGCGCATCGTCAGCGTAGAGATTGCCCTCGAGAAACTGCCCCGCCGCGCGATCGATCAACCTATCAAGAAATTCCCGATCCTTCGAAATCCCAAGCTCATGACCAATACTCGCAATCCGCGCGGCCACACCGAGATAATTCTCAGGAAGATTGATAACGCGATTCGTCTTCGGATCGTAAAAACGTTCCGGATTGAGCAGCGACAACCACGCCTTTTGCTCGTCGGGCGAAAGACCTTGCCACAACGGATTCGTTTTCAAGTCGCGTCCGAAATGACGCAGCGCCAGCGCGGCATACAGTTGCGAGAAAGCCTTACTACCGGCCTTCGATTCAATCAACCCAATTTGGCCCACCCATTTCGCGATATCACGTCCGGCAAGCTCCCGCTGCCCGGTGGATTCCGCGTACGCAGCAAGCGAACGCATAAACGTGCCCCACGAAAACTCACCCGTCGCCGGCACGCCCAGCACGCGCTGGGGTGGCGGATCGAGCGACTCGATCGCCGCGAGATGCACCGCAAGCTCTTTGCCGAGAAACGCATTCACATCCTCACGCAAAGTCGCAGTCGACACCGTGTTCGCCTGGGCCGTTGCCACCAAACTGCACAACAACCCCACCCAAACAACAATTCTTATCCGTGTCATCCGTGTAAATCTGTGGCTAAAAAGTCATCTTCAGACCGAACTGAATATTCCGCGGCGGCCCGGAAGTCGAGATTTGCCCAAACGCGCCCGCGCTCCAATTGCTTTCCAGGTCGCGGAAGTTCGTGCGGTTGAAAGCATTGAATATGTCCGCCTGGAATTGCAAATTAAACCGCTCAGTCACCGCGAAACGGCGACGCAGCGAGAAGTCCCACGTCTGCGCGCCGGGCCCTAACAACGTACCCACACCACAGGTTCCGCGACGTGTCTCCGGCGCCGGCGCAAACGCATCCTTTCTGGCCCAACTCCTCGGCCCGCGTTCGCCTTCGGGGAAGAGCGGATCGGCATCGAGACAATCCGCGCGACGATTACCCAACGCCGAACCAACCGTTCCGGGACCGGTCGCAGTCACCGTCAAATACGGTCCGGTCTGCAGCCGCGTGATGCCACTGATTTCATAACCGTGCAACACTGCTCTCGCAAAGCCATGCGTGCGCCTGAACATGTTGAGCGCGTACGTGTACGTCAGCGCAAACACGTGCCGGCGATCGAAAGTCGCTGGTCCATAGTTGAACTTTCGATTGAAGGGATCTTCCGGATTGTCGTTGAAGCCGCTCGAATCCGTCAGCACCTTGGACCACGTGTACGAAGTGGTCATCAACAGATCGCCTTTGCGCTTCGCGGCGTAGAGCTGCATGCCGTGGTAATTCGACGTGGCGTCACTCAGCCGCATCCGGATCGCGGTGTAGCCCTTGAAAGGCCGAATCGCGTTGATGTTGACGTTTGGACCAGCGACATTCGCGCGGATCTGATCGAACGTCGGCTGATTGATGTCCGGTTGCCGAATCAAATGCCTGCCGAGATTTCCGACGTACGCCGCCTCAGCGAAGATGCCGTACGGCAGTTCTCTTTGCACGCTGAGGCTGTAGCTCATCGTGTATGGCGTGTCGAGCTCCGGATTGATGGCATTGATCTGTGCGAACGGCGCTGCGGTGGTCGTGCCGCCGGTGATGTTCGCAAGGTTCGCGTTCTGAAACTGCGCGCTGGTGGCGTAAGGCGGATTGCTGAGCGACGGGAAGATCAGATTGCCTTCAATGCGATCATAGTACATGCCAAAGCCGCCGCGAATGGACGTCTTGTTATCGTCGAAAGGCGAATAAGCAAACCCGACGCGCGGCATGATGTAATGATGACCTTCGTAAAGACCACGCGGCGCTCCCGTCGGCACAACCTGCACCGCCGCACTATCGCCACCGGGCACGCGCGCTAATTCCTCCGCCGGCACTCCGTTGCCCGCGCGAACAAGTCCATTAAAACGATTGCCGCCTTTGCTCGTGTCGATGTTTCCATTTGCGAGAATCGTCACGGCCTGCGCCGGATTGTAAAGCGACGGATCGAAGTTCGCGAGATTGTTCGCCTGCGTATAGATCGGCATTCCATACTGGTAACGCATGCCGAGTTCGAGGCTCAGCTTGCGATTAACTTTCCAACTGTCCGCAACAAACGCTTCGGTTTGTGTGAAGCGGAAGAAGCCAACCGGATCGAGCGCCTGCTCGCTGTAGGTGCGGAAGTTTCCGAGTAAAGCATCCGCAAACGAGTTGTTAGTCGTGCGGTTGTTACCGCCGGTGTTGAAATCGACCTGACCGGCGTAAGTGGTGCGTGCGTTTTGATCGATGCGATTACGCGTGACACTCACACCGGTCTTGAAAGTGTGGCTTCCACGAACCCACGTGACGGTATCGCTGAAGTTGATGTCAGTCGTCGGCGACACCAGCGAACGCGCGGCGCCAAAGAAACTCGCAAAGCCGTTGATCGTCGTGTCGGGAATCGAGTTCTCGAAACGCCCGCCGCCCAAGAACAGTTGCTGAAACTGGAATCCGTACGTGTCGCGTTCCCAAAGATCGCCGGCCGGCGGGATGCGTTGGGCCACCCACGCACCTGTTGCTTTCGCTTCGTTGATGAACGTCGGCGTCACCATCCACGTGTGCGAAATCTGAATCGACGTACCCGGACGCATGCGGTTACTGGGAATCGTCGGTATTTGCGTGGTGATGAAAGTGCCGAAGGGATCGATCAGTACGTTCTTGTCGTGAATATAGCGGCCGTACAAATTGTGCTTGGAGTTGATGCGATAGTCGACGCGCAGAATGTCTTCGCGATAGTCGAGCGGATTGGGCTGTTGGAAAGTTATGTTATTGCCGATCGGACTATCGTTGAATCCGGTCGCGAGTCCTATCGCTGTTCGATAAACGTTGGAGATAGCGCGGCCGTCAGCGGTGATTCGAGCGGTCGGAATGACGTTGCGTAGCGCGACGTTGTTGCCGCCAAAGCAACCGGTGCGGATGGCCTGTGTGGTGACCACACCTTGTGCATTCACTACCGGAGCGACGCAGGTGTTTGCTGCGTTATTTGGATCGCGCAGCACGCCGTCGTCCGCGGTTCCGATGACGCCGTCAAAACCACGAAGCCGCCGCGAGAAATCGCCGTTGAGTTCCGCGAGAGTCGGCACCGTGCGCAGTTGCGCGTTTGAGAGACGCCGGATGTATTTCCACTCCTGCCCGCCGAAGAAGAACAGCTTGTCTTTGAAGATTGGACCGCCGAAGCTATAGCCGAAGTTATTGAAGCGTAGCGCGGGGCGCACGGGCGCGAAGAACGAGCGCGCGTCGAGTTTGTCGTTGCGAATAAATTCAAACACGCTGCCGTGAAAGTCGTTGCTGCCGCTGCGCGTGACGAGACTCACTTGCGCGCCTGAGTTGCGGCCGTACTCGGCGGAGAAGTTTGACGTCTGAATCTTTACTTCCTGAATGTAATCGAGGCCGAGGTTGTTAACCTGGCTCGCGTTGCTGCCCGATTGCAGATTGAAGCCGCCGTCGATAGTGACGTTATTCGTCTGGCCGCGATTGCCGTTGATCGATTGATTGTTCGTCGCGAGACTCGTCGTCAATTCCAACTGATCGTCATTAGTCAACGTGACGCCGGGAACGAGCGACAAAAGCTGGATGTAGTTGCGGCCGTTGAGCGCGAGGTTCTGCACCTGCTGGCGATCGATCACGCGCGAGACTTCGCCGGAAGTCGTGTTCACGGTTTCGCCACCGGCAGCGACAATCTCCACCGTTTCCGAAATCTCACCGGCTTCGAGTTTGAGATCGACAGTCACGCGCGCGTCGGCAGTGATGTTCTGACCGGAGACCAAAGCCTTTTTGTAGCCTTTCTGTTCGGCTTCGATCCTGTAGGTGCCGACGGGCAAGTTGGTCACGGTGTAGAAACCGTCTTCGTCAGTGGTGACGGTGCGTTCAGAGTTCGTCGCACTGTTGATGATCTTAACGGTTGCGTTGGGAATGCTGGCGCCGTTTGCATCCTGGACCGTGCCTGAAATGCGTCCCACGACCGTTTGCGCGTGCGCGCTCGAGAAAGCGACGAGGGCAAATAACAACACGCCGCAAACCTGAGAAAGGGATAGTCGGATTCCTCTTCTGCCTCGCATCGTCTGACACCTCCAGTAGGTTATTTTTGATTTTCGATTGTCGATTTTCGATTGTGAGAACTTCGCTGCTCGTCGAACCTCTTTCAATCGACAATCAAAAATCAGCAATCGGCAATGGTTTCAGGCCACCATGGGCGCAGCGAATGCGGGTGCGGCTACGAGAGCGACGGCGCCACGCAAACGCGGGTGTTCTTCCGCTGGTACGATGTGAATCTCAGTTGTGCCACCAAAGTCAGTCAGGGTGCGTTCGCGCACTGCGCCGCGCACGATCGGTTCGATTAGGCTCCAGGCTGTGGTGATTTCGCCGCCGATGTAGATTCGCGCCGGATCGAGTGAGTTGATGATCGAGGCGAGACCAAGCCCGAGATAACGCGCGGTCGAATTGATCGCCGCGAGTGCTTTCGCGTCGCCGGCGCGAGCGCGAGCGATCAAGTCTTCAACAGTGAAACTCGCGGTTTCAGCGTCGCGCGGCCGCGCTTCCGCGAGGTCGTGTCCGAAGTAACGCGACAACGTTGCGAGATTGGAAACGTAAGCTTCCCAGCAGCCGGTCGCGCCGCACGAACATCTTGGTCCATCGATACTCAACGGCACGTGACCAAACTCGCCGGCCGTGTTGTGCCGCCCGCGCATCAGTTCGCCGTTCACGACGATGCCGGTGCCGACGCCGTCAGAAATACTCACAAACACCGAATTAGCCGCGGCGGCCATGTCACTGCGCGTGGTCCATAGTTGCGCCAGCGCGCACGCCTTGCCGGAGTTCTCGACCTGCACCGGAATTCCCAGAGCCGCGGCAAGCGGATCGCGTAAATTCACGTCGCGCCAGCCAAGCGTCGGCGCGTGCAACACACCGCCGAGCGCGGGATCGACCATGCCCGGCACAACCACGCCAACACCGGCACACGAGCCGATCTCCTTGTCGGCCAGCGTCTGTTTGATCCGGCGCGCCAGTTCCTGCGTCAGCACTGCGACGTCTTTGTTCGTTTGAAAACTGCTGACGACGCCGAGTTGTTTGCCCATCAAGTCGGTGACGAGGATGTAAGTGCGCGACGCGCGAATGTCGACGCCGACGACGCATCGCTGGCGTGAGTCGATGTAAAGAAAAGTCGGGCGCCGTCCGCGTCCGACCGCTTCGCCG
>DATEHX010000033.1:0-29425 GCA_035279345.1 Pyrinomonadaceae bacterium
CGCGATGAAACGTCAGGGCATCAAGTCGATCGAAAAAGGCGATGTGGTGTTGTTCTACACCGGTTGGCTGAAACTACTCGGTAAAGACAACAAGCGTTTCGGTTCGGTCGCGCCGGGGTTGGGACGTGACGGTGCGAAGTACCTTGCTTCGTTAGGCGTGGTGATCGCCGGTTCAGACACGTGGAGTTTCGAGGTGATTCCGTTCGAAAAAGACGCGGGCGTCTTCGAGGTGCACCAGATTCTCATTCCGATGAACGGCATTCACATACTCGAAAACGTCAACACCGAAGAAATGGTGCGCGACCAGGCTTGGGAATTTCTGTTCACGCTTGGTCCAGCACGAATCACCGGCGGTGTGCAGGCGATCGTCAATCCAGTCGCGATCAAATAGGACAACAATCCAAATGAAAAAATCCCTCTTGCTTGTTCTCGCGCTTGTTCTTTTCCACGCTTGTAGTAATTCTCCCGTTAACCAACCAGCTAACAGCGCAGCCGCGGCCGCGTCCAACTCGTATCTCGATTACTCGCAGCGTGACGATGTTTTGAGCGGCGGCGTGAAACTGATTCCGATCACAACTCCCAAGGGAACGTTTCGCGTGTGGACCAAGCGAGTCGGCAACAACCCGCGTATCAAAGTGTTGCTGCTGCACGGGGGACCAGGCGTGACGCACGAGTACTTCGAAGCATTCGACAGTTACCTTCCCGCCGCTGGCGTCGAGTATTACTACTACGACCAACTCGGATCGTTCTATAGCGATCAGCCAAAGGAACCCGACCTGTGGGATCTGCCGCGCTTCGTTGAGGAAGTCGAACAAGTGCGCGAGGCGCTCAAGCTCGACAAAAGCAACTTCTATCTGCTCGGCCATTCGTGGGGCGGCGTGCTCGCGATGGAGTACGCGTTAAAGTATCAGCAAAACTTGAAGGGCTTGATCATCTCCAACATGATGGCCAGCGGGCCGGCTTACAACGAGTACGCAAACAAGGTGCTCATGCCGGCGATGGACCAAAAGGCACTCGCGGAAATCAAAGCACTCGAAGCGAAGAAAGATTACGAGAATCCGCGTTACATGGAACTGCTGTTGCCGAACCATTACGTCCAACACATCCTGCGCCTGCCCGTCGAACAATGGCCCGATCCTGTGAACCGCGCTTTCAAACATATCAACCCGGACATCTACGTTCCGATGCAGGGTCCAAGCGAACTCGGACTAAGTGGAAAACTGCTCAACTGGGATCGCACCAACGACCTCACGCAAATCACGGTGCCCACACTCGTGATCGGCGCGAAGTACGACACGATGGACCCGGCACACATGGAGATGATGTCGAAGAAAGTTCAGAAGGGTCGGTATCTATTCTGTCCGAGCGGCAGTCACCTCGCGCTTTACGACGATCAGAAAATTTACATGGAAGGCCTGACGAAGTTCATCCTCGACGTCGATCGCGGACAGTTTTAGTTTGAGAGCGCGGGCGGCTCGCCAGCGTTTGCGCACGTGCATCAAGTCGTTTAGGCTGATCGCACAATGACAACTCAGAATTCTGAAATGCCGATGCGGGCGCTCGGCCGGACGGGGGTACAAGTCTCTTTAGTCGGTCTGGGAGGATGGCACCTTGGGTTTGACTACATTGACGAGGAGTTGAGCACTCGGATCGTACGCACGGCGATCGATAACGGCATCAACTTCATGGACAACTGTTGGGACTACAACGAAGGCGCGAGCGAGATTCGTATGGGAAAGGCGTTGCGCGATGGATATCGCGACCGCGTTTTCCTGATGACGAAGATCGACGGCCGCACCAAAGAGGACGCGGCAAAGCAGTTGGACGAGTCGCTCAAGCGCATGCAGGTGGACCATATCGACCTGGTGCAACATCACGAGATTCTGCGTTATGAAGATCCGCATCGCATCTTCGACGATCAGGGCGCCAACGCGGCGTTGATCGAAGCACGCGATGCGGGAAAGATTCGGTTCATTGGTTTCACAGGTCATAAAGACCCGCATATTCACCTGTACATGCTCGAAGTGGCGAAGGAAAACGGCTTCGATTTTGACACGGTGCAGATGCCGCTCAACGTCATGGACGCGCATTACCGCAGTTTTGAAAAGATGGTGCTGCCGGAGTTGGTCCGACAGAACATTGGCGTGCTGGCGATGAAGACGCTGGCGAATGGAGCGATACTCGAATCGAAGACTGTGAGTGCGACGGAGTGTTTGCAGTACGCGATGAACTTGCCGGTGTCGGTGGTGATCACTGGTTGCGAGAGCATGGAAGATCTGGAACAGGCGCTCGCCGCGGCGCGCACTTTCAAACCGCTCGGAGATGCGGAAGTTGGCGCACTGCTCGCGCGCACCGCGCAGGCGGCGTCGCGAGGCGAGTATGAACTGTTCAAGACGTCTTCGATTTACGACGGCACCGCATCACATCCCGAATGGCTCGGCGAAGAACCACCGGACGTGAAGCGCGTGATGCAGACGTCGTGAGTCTTTGACAAGATTTGCAGAATGGACAAGATAGTTATTTCCTGAGGCAATGTTGTTAAATTCTGTGAGTCCTGTCTACTTTCAAACTGGCAGCGTCGACAAAGCATTCCTATGAGCACTACTCAGGAGCGGCTGCGAGAACCAAAGATTAAGGCGAAAATAAATCTCTCGTATGCTGCGGGCCCGGGTCTGGGACTCATCATCCTCCAACCCTCGGGCGCTTTCTACACTCTCGAAACCGGCGGCTATGCTTGTTACCACGCCCTCGCGGAAGGAGTGTTCGTGCCCTTATATCGAGAAACTGACGACGATCAGGAGATGCTGCTCACCGCCCACTTCGTTGGTCCTAAGTGGGAAGGCTGGTGCAGCGAAGGCATCGACGAAGACACCGCCGGCCATGTGGACCACATTCTGTCTTTATCACCTCGAACCTCGTACCTGAAAGTCGATAGAACACGGTTGGACGATAGCCGCGAAGCCTGGGTTTATGTAAACATCCATGAGCCAGCCAAAGACGATTTTCCGAACATCTCCGGCTTTGGCAAGTGCAAGGGTATACTCGTCTGGGGAAATTCCGATTAAATCTCATCTGAAAGGATTCACATGCCTGACTCACACGGCAAGACTCTCAACGACCATTTCATCGCTTACTCCGAAGAGTTTCACGACGTCATAGGAAGCGATCCGCAGTTCTACACAGTAATCGAAACCGACGCTCACGAAGGACCAGTCTACGTCGCGAACGAAAACACTCTTTATTTCACTACCGTTCCGCAAAGCAGCAACATCCCCGTAGCCAACTCCAAACAAGTCGCCATCAAGAAAATCTCTCTTGACGGCGCTCAATTCCCTTTGGACCCGAGCGCCGCCACAACCGTGCGCGCCGCTTCCAACATGGCAAACGGGATGACGCTAGGTCGTGAAGGGCAGTTGTTAATCTGCGAACAAGGGACCAAAGTCACAGTCGCCCAAATTAGCAGCATGAACCTTCAGACGAGCAAGGTGGAAACGGTCGTGGATCAGTGGCGTGGTCTGCACTTCAACTCGCCCAACGACGTGGTGGTCAAAAGTGACGGCTCAGTTTGGTTCACCGATCCGAGCTACGGCTACTTGCAGGGATTTAAGGACGCGCCCTTGATCGGAGATTACGTTTACTGCTACGAGCCGCCGACGAAATACCAGCCTCTCGGCCAGATCTCCGTCGTCGCTGACTCGTTCAATAAACCCAACGGACTCGCGTTCTCGCCGGACGAATCGATCCTCTACATAAACGACAGCGGAGCCATCCAGGGACCGGGCACGTATTACGTAAACTTGCCGCACCACATCCGCGCCTTCGATGTGAAAGACGGCCGGCATCTGGTGAACAATCGCTTGTTTGCCGTGGTGTCTCCCGGCATCCCGGATGGACTAAAGGTTGACTCCAAAGGGCGCGTGTACAGTTCCTGCGCGAGCGGCCTGCTGGTCTATAACACCAGCGGCGATCTGATCGGCGAGATCGTCGCGCCTGGAGTTGCGAACTTCACGTTCGGCGGCGCGGGAAACAATATTCTGTACATGATGGCTGATACCGTAATTTGGGCCGCGGAGATCAAGGCAGTAGGGGTCACGCGACCGTCCGTCTAAACGCGGCGGAGGTGTTATGATTTCGGCCCCTATTCTGATCCGAGTTTGCCCCCTATGAGAGACGATGCCGCTCGCAATCAAGTGTTGCATGAGGTGGGTCAGGCCATCGTCTCTACGCTCAACCTAAACGATCTCTTTAGAACCATCTCCGAGAGTCTCCGCCGTTTTATCAATCACGATACGGCGAGCGTCGTGCTGCTCGATCAGGACACAAACCAACTGCGCGTGCACATGCTCGATCGCCCGCCCGTGAACGTTCTCGGTGAAGGAACGGTAATTCCGATGGAGGGAACGCCCGCGGGTCTGTGCATCCGTACGCGCCAGACCATTCGGCGCGACAAGATCGACTTCGAGGAGTTTCACGTTCCGGAGATGCTGATCGCCTACACCGCGGGCCTGCGTTCCGGCTGTTCGGTGCCGCTCATTTCACACGACAAGGTGTTCGGCGCGATCAATGTGGGCGCACTTCGTGAAGCGGCTTTCAGCGCGGAAGATGCGGAGCTGCTCGAACAGATCGCTGGACCAGTCGCGATTGCCGTTGAAAACGCACTCAACGTTCAACGCGCCGAGCGCGAGCGCGATCGTTTTCAACTGATGTTGGAGATCAACAACGCGGTGGTCTCGCATCTCGACTTGCAGGAGTTAGTGAAGACGATCTCGGCCTGTTTGCGGGACATTCTGCCGCACGACTCCGCGGGGATCGCGCTTTACGAACCCGAATTCAACCACCTGCGCGAATACAGCAACGTTTCGTACAAAGACGTCAACGCGTTTCGCGTGGGCGACACGATTCCGCTCGAAGGAACACCCGCCGGACAAGTCTACGTTACGGGCGAATCACTCATCGTCAAGCATCCGAATCTCGAACAATACCCCGCGGATCGATACTCACAACTCCTGGAGGAAGACAGTCCGAAGTCTGCCTGCCTGGTCCCACTCACCACGCATGGACGAAAGCTCGGCATCGCGGGCGTGAGCAGCACGCAGCCGAATCACTTCACCGAAAGAGATCTGGAACTCTTCGAACACGTTTCGGATCAGATCGCGATCGCGGTTGAGAACAGTTTGAACTACGAGCAAGCAAACCGTGAGCGAGTGCGCGCGCAAATGCTGCTCGAGATCAACAACGCGATCACCACCAACCTCGATCTGCACGAGCTCATTCAGGCGACGTCCGCCTGTTTGCGCAACTACTTTCACAATGACTTCGCGGGCGTGGCGTTGTGGAACGACAAAAAGGACCAGATGTCGGTCCACTCCTTAGCGGAACCGAACAAGTTCCTCATTGAGGGAAGAGTTTTTCCAATCGAGGGCACGCTGACCGGACTCTCGTTTACGTCACGCAAGCCGATCGTTCGTAACCGGTTCGATCCCGGCGAAACGTCGTGGTCCATGGCGCGGAAGTTTCAAGAAGAGCATGGCTTGAGGTCGATGTGCTTCATCCCGATGATCTGGGGTGAACGCGCGGTCGGCGTGCTGAATCTTGGTTGCCGCCGTGAAGATGCGTTCAGTGAATCAGATGTTGAATTGCTTACGCACATCGCGGGACAGGTCGCTATCGCGTTCCAGAACAGTTTGAACTTTCAACGCGCCACAAAAGCGAAGGAACGCACCCAGACACTGCTGGACGCGAGTAATGCCATTGCGAAAAACCTCGACTTGCGCGAACTGCTTCGCACCACCTCAGCGTGTTTGCGGCGTTACTTCAATCACGACGTCACCGGACTCGCGCTTTACGACGAAGACACAAACAAACTGACGGTCCATGGCATCGATCGGAATGACAACAGTCAGTTTGCCGCCGAAGGCAGTGTGTTCCCGCTCGACGAGAGTCCGATGGGAGACGCGTTTACCAGCGGCCGTCCACTTCTCGACTGCCGCATCGACGATCACAAGGATCGGGGTTCACGGATGAAGGCCGCGTACGATGCTGGTTGGCGTTCGGGTGCTTGTGTTCCTTTGATCGTTCGCGATCGAAAACTCGGAGTGCTCGGTCTTGCCAGCCTGCGCGATGATGCGTTCAGCGAGATCGATGCTGACCTGCTCGTGAACATCGCCGGACAGGTCGCGCTGGCGGTCGAGAATGTCATGCAGTACCGGCAGATCGAATCGCTGAAGAACAAGCTGGCGAGTGAAAAAGGTTACCTGGAAGAAGAGATCAAGACGCAATACAACTTCGCCGAGATCGTGGGCCAGAGCAGTGCGCTGCTAGGTGTGTTGAAGCAAGTCGAGACTGTAGCGCCGACTGATTCGACGGTGTTGCTGATTGGCGAAACCGGTACCGGCAAGGAGTTGATCGCGCGCGCGATTCACGATCTGAGTTCGCGTAACGAACGGACGTTAGTGAAACTCAACTGCGCCGCGATTCCTACGGGGTTACTCGAGAGTGAATTGTTTGGACATGAGAAGGGCGCGTTTACGGGGGCCGTGACCTCGCGCGTAGGACGTTTTGAGCTAGCGCATCAAGGCACGTTGTTGCTTGATGAGATCGGTGAGATTCCGTTGGACTTGCAACCGAAGCTGTTGCGCGTGTTGCAGGAGCACGAGTTTGAGCGTCTCGGAAGTTCGCGTACGATCAAAACTAACGCTCGGTTGATTGCGGCGACAAATTGCGATTTGGCGAAGATGGTCGCGGACAAGACGTTTCGCAGCGACCTGTTTTATCGTCTCAACGTCTTTCCGATCATGATTCCACCGTTGCGCGAACGCAGCGGCGACATTCCGTTGCTGGTCGGTTATCTGACGCAGAAACACGCCGCGCGCATGAACAAGCAAATCAGATCGATTCCCGCTCCGACGATGGAAGCGTTGTGCAGATACCACTGGCCCGGCAACGTGCGCGAGCTTGAAAATTTTGTCGAGCGCTCCGTGATTCTTTCTCGCGGCGCCGAGTTGGAGTCGCCGTTGTCTGAACTGCAAACAGCTAACGGCTCGCCCGTCGTCGCTGCTACAACAGCCGATGCTCATTCACCATCTGCGAAACCAACGCTCGGCACGATGGACGACATGGAACGCACTCACATCGAAGAAGTCTTGCGCCACGCAAACGGCATGATCGCGGGCAAAGGCGGCGCCGCCGAAATCCTCGGCATGCCCAGCTCCACCCTCCGCAGCCGCATGAAAAAACTCGGTATCAAGTAACCCCGGCTCAAACTCAAGCTTTGGGACGTGCCGTACTTTGATTCGGGTCTATAGCTATTCCTTGGTTTTTGAACTTCCCCTTACCGCCCTTTTTGGCGGCGGCTCAAAGTACCAAGCTGTACAACTGAAACTTGCTACTAAACCCGATGGGATTATCTTAATACTTTTGCCAGGAGCGAGGGAGCTTTGAAGCGTTGTAATGCCCTTGTCCCCCTCGCTCGTCTCCCAATGGATTTTTGTGCCTCTGGCGATATGTTGATCGGTGTTATTGAAAATTTCCACTATCTTAGCTATATCGCTTAGACCCTGCTTGCAGCCGATATTGATAATCTTTCTGAGCTTGTGCGGGCCTTGCTCAATAACCTTTACTTTTACCGGTTTGGCTGCTTTCCCCTTTTTAGTTGCGACCATGAGGTTTCTCCTTTGAAGGTGTAAGGGCTTTGCACGACGGATACTCGCCTCTGTTCTCGAAATCCCGCGCCAGTTCACAGCACAGTTCTACGCGGCGTCCCACGCTGACGGTTGGGTTGAGTACTTCGCGCAGTAGTGAGGCTCGTAAGGTCATGCGCTAATTTTCAGAACGATTGCAAGGAAGAACGACGCGCGAATCTTACGCAGTAATCACCGCTCTTGCAAGAAACTTCCAGGCATTATTGTTTCATGCAAAATTTTCCAGGTTACACAAAAATTTTGTGTTGGAAGGACCATGAAAAACCTTACGCCAAACATCAAAACGGCGGTCCAGTTCTGAGTTCAGCCTTCAACCCGCAGGAACTTGAGCTTTGAGTTCTGTCACTTGACCTGCACGTAGAACTCGCACCGTAACCGTGTCGCCCGGTTTCAGGCTGTTCAAATAATCCCAAATCTTTGACATGGCGCTGCCATCGGGCGTCACCGCGATTCCACCGCAGCCGAGAATGATGTCGCCGCCCACAAGGATTTCACCGCCGGCGATCGCGGCTTTGTAAGTCCCGCCAATGAGACCAATCGACGCTGCCGGAGAATTGTCTGCGATGCGTTGGACCAACAGTCCCGCGGGCTGAGGAATGTTGAAGATGCGCACCCACTCGCCCGAGAGCAACACGCCGTCAATTCCACTCCAGAACCCCTTCTTCGCAATAAGTAACTTCTGCGCCAGGTTGGAAGTCACGGCGAACCCGAGACCCTCAGATCCGCCGGACTGCGAAAGGATCGAACTAACAATACCCACAACCTCGCCCGCGAGATTGAACATTGGACCACCTGAGTTACCTTTATTGATCGCCGCGTCCGTTTGCAACATCTCGAGCGCGACCATACCTGCTACTGTCGTCTTCGGCGCGCGGCGCGCACTGATGTGTCCGGCCGAGAGACTGTGCCCCATCCCATACGGCGCGCCGATGACGAACACGTCGTCGCCGACTTGCATCTTGTCAGAGTCGCCAAGCTTGGCGGGCTTCGCGTTGTACGGCACCCAATCCAACTTGAGCATCGCGAGATCGGCACTCGGCACCGAAGAGATCACTTTGGCTGGTACGAGTTGACCGTCGCTGAATTCGACTTCGATCTTGTCGGCGGCCTGGACCACGTGCGCCGCTGTTATCACTTTGCCATCGCTCGAGATCAAAACGCCCGATCCCGAGCCCGGTGAACTGACAAACATCGACTGCGGCGCCGTCAACAGATTCTTCTCGACCGTCTTAACAACGACGACTGATGTGTCAACCGTTCGCACCACGTCGCGTAGTTGTTGTGCAACAGCGTCGTAGGCCACGACTGCCAACATCAACAGGAAAAGTAGCAAAAAAACAAGTGTTCTCATGATTTTGTGTCTTACTTGCGTGCAGTTTGGTGATCGAAGTTCTCAGTGATGATCGCGATGGACCCATCATCGTAGTTAATGCGAGAGACGGCCATGTACGTTGGGCCACTCGGCGATAAATCTTTGAACTCGGAAATGATCCGCACCGGTTTGTCGTCCAAAACCGTCTGAATCTCGACACGTTGCTGCCTGCGCGACACCGGATCCGTCCAGATCGTCATGGAATCGCGCGTATGCAGCACGCTGCTGCCGTCGACGCGCATGAGTTGCCGTCCGCCAATCATTTCTGGTCTCATGGACGCGGAGGCCATGAATTTCTGCATCTGCTCCTGAGTCAGTTCGCTGTAGGAACGGGCCAACTCACCTAACTCCCGCACCGTCTCCTTAAACTCTTTGAACTTCTTCTCCGCGATCACTTTGCGCAGGGCAAACTTGGGCAAGTCTGGTTCGCGTGTGCCCGAGATCGGAGTAGTCTCAAGACGGCCGTTAGCGTCGTAGCCAACCAGCACCACTTGCACGTTCTTCGTGTCGCCCTTGCGTTGCACTTCCGTGCGACGCTTCCATTCATACTGCCGCATCTGATTCGTTTGAGCGGTCGCGGTGAGAGCGCTTAGCGATACGAGCGCCCCCAATCCAACACCCATCAACAAGGTCTTCATCTTCATCTCACCTCCGCTTAGTTTTTGCCCGCCTGGTTCTTCTTGAACTTCTGAACGAGCTTCGTCACAGCCTTCGTGACGTCTTCATTCAGCTTCTTCGGATCGAGCGTTCCCGTGGCGTAACCGCGCCAAACTTCCTGCTTCGTCGCGTTGTCAACAAACACCACCACGAGTGTGCCTTCAGTTACCTGGTCGACGTTGATACTCCCGCGCCGCTGAAACCAACCGTAACGATTGTCCTGAATGTCGAGACCGGTCCTGGTCGAGACGAAATAGCTGATCAGAAAATCCGGTTGACCGCTTTCGCTCAAGCCGTTGGCCTGAAGCTGTGTATTCAAATTGTCGTGAATGCGGCGATCGTTGATCGGACTCGCGGCCAACGGATCTCGTGGTCCACGTTCCTGGTTAACGAAGCTGTACGTGCGTAGCTTCGCGAGGTTAAAGGTGTGGTCGTAATCAGTTTGTACTGACTGGGCCATCGTGCCCGCGGCACAGATGAAAATAAGCACACTCCAGCCAAACAAGTTGCGAACAACTCTCATCGTGATTCTCTCCTTAGATTGTGTCTGAAAAAATTTCTACCCGGCTGCCTCCGACTCACTCCGCGCTTGCGGGCGTCCGATCGCAGTGTCGAAATAAGCTCTTAACTGTGCGAGCGGAGCTTCAGCAGAAACAAAGCCGATGTAATTATCCGGTCTCAGCAACACGCTGAACGGCTTGTCCGTGCCGAAGATCTCAGTCACGCGCTCGTTAAGAGGTAAGACGTGGTAGTCGACGAGGTTCGGAAACTCATGCTCGATTCGCTCGCGCGCGTGTTCAGGGCCTTCGACGTCGTCGGTAAATGTAAGCAGATGAAACTCAGGCTCGTGCAGCGAGTCGTAAACGCTCATGCCGTCAACCAAAAAGTAAGGCATGCGATCGCCGGCTTTGATCTCAAAATCTTCGTCTGTGTTGAAGCTCAACGAATGGTTGCGATACGTAATGCCGATCTGCGAAATGAGCGGAAAGATAAACTGGTTTACTGATTCCAGACCGACCAGAAAACTCGCCACGTAAGGAAAAACGTAGCGCCGCGTGAACGACATCAGCCACGCCGGATTCACCAAGAGATCGAACATGCGATCCGTCGTCTCCAACAGACGCTGCGCGTTCTCGACGCGTTCTTCGTTGTAAGTGTCGAGAATTCTCACGTTCGCATCGCCACGCAGGACCAGCGCGAGTTTCCACGCGAGGTTGTAACCATCCTGAATGCCGGTGTTCATTCCCTGCGCCCCCGCCGGTGAATGAATGTGCGCGGAATCGCCCGCCACGAAGCAGCGGCCTTCGCTGAACTTGTTAACCCGCCGCGAGTGGACCTTGTAAGCCGAAAACCAATTCACTTTGTAGATGTCGAGCTCGAGCTGCGTATCCGCGAGAATCTGCCGCTCGATCTCTTCGTACAACACCTCGCCTTCCTTAAGATCGGTGTCTTCCGGAAACACGCCGACGATGCGGTAATGATCTTCACCCGGCATCGGGAAGAAGGCCGTCGACTGGTCCTTCGCGAGACACGCCGCCAGCATGTCGTGCGGAAACTCCCATTTGATCTGCACGTCGGCGACGTAGAACAAACGCTCGAGCGTGCTGCCTTCAAACGTCAGGCCCAACTCTTTGCGAACGCGACTCTTCGCGCCGTCGCAAGCGACGAGATACTGCGCCTTAATCAACTGCTTCTCGCCGCTTGCGTTAACGATAGTGCCCGCTACCCCCGCGTCGTCCTGCGAAAAGTCAGTCAAAGTCGTTTGCCACCGGACATCTTTTCCGTGGTCTTTCATAAATCCATAAAGCAGCTTCTCGTGTTTGCCCTGTTCGACGATCAGCAGGAATGGAAACGGGCTCATTCCCTGCCCCAATTCTGACAGCGGCACTTCGGCGCGCGCTTCACCGCCTTCGATCAGCCGAACTCCCCTCGTAATCGCACCGAGTTCGACCAACCGATCGGCAAGATCGATCTGTTGGTAAATCTCCAGCGTTCGCGCCTGCACGCCGATCGCTTTCGAGAAAGGCGTGGTGCCTTCCTTCTGATCGACGATCACAAAATCGACGCCGTAGCGAATGAGTTGACACGCGAGCGCTAATCCCGTTGGACCAGCACCGACAATCAGCACCTCTGTTTTGATGATTCCCTGGTTCATGCTTCTCCTCCAGTGCAAACGATCGACCATTGTGGATCGCATATCTCGGCGGCGGTAATCGCGGCTTCAAGGCGCGCGCGCATTTTTTCCACGATCTTCAATTGCGCTTTGACACTCTCGCGCTCAATCGTGAGCTGCCGGCGGCGTGCTTCACGCAAGTCTTCAGGTCTCGTCGAACCGATACCCGCAAATGCACGCTCGATGTTCTCGGGTTTCAGATCCTCGTCCAATTGTTGCGCACGTAGGCGCAGCGTGTCTTCTTTACTTTGCAACTCGATCAGTTGCAGTCGCAGGCTATCTATAGTTTCAGTTTTACCAGTTTCAGGAATATTGGCGCGTTCCTGAGCAGCCACCGCTGATTGCAGTATCACTACTAAGGACAGCACCAAAATTGTTTTCACTTTCGTGTTCATCGTAACTCCTCGGCGATGAGTCATAGCAAAAGCCGGGCCGAATCTGTTTGCGCCAAATCTCGCGACTCGGCCCAACTCGCGACGCGATATTTGGCGTCCGGCGCGATATTTGGCGTCGAAACTCGCGACTTCGCGCCGTCTCGCAAACTCTTCAAACCACGCCACAAAAACCGGCTTCGTCTCTCTCTCTCAACAACTTAGCGCCACATAACCCCGCGCAACCAAACAATGGTCTCGGCCTTGCACTAGCCACTAATGAAAGGACGCAGACGATGACAACAAGGATTACCAGGATTGAAGGTCAACGGACGAATCAGATGATTCTCAAACTCGAAGGCGCCGTCACGACCGCCGACGCCAGACTGCTCGAAGAGATTTGCACTGATCTACAAGACGAGCTGCGTTGCGCGATCACCATCGACCTCTCAGGCGTCAATTTTCTCGGCAGCCAAAGCGCGGAAATTCTCTGCCGGCTGAAGTCGATGCCGGACCTCGAGATCGAAGGAGCGCACTTGTTTGTTCAGCAGATTATTGAATCAGTTGAAAACAGAAACGGTGGAGCCCATGAATAAACTCTTACTTCTACCCTTCGTAATTTCAATCACAGCCCACGCCGCGTTGGCCCAGGACAACGGCAACATCCTGACGTTGAACCAGGCCATCGAAATTGCGCTGAAGAGCAATCGCGAAGCGAAAAACGCGAAACTCGAAATCGATAAAGCCGAAGACAAACTCGGCGCGTTTCGCACCCGTCGCTTGCCTTCATTCAAAGTCAGCTCGCTGGTTTCGCAGCCGCTCAGCACCTTCGATACAACTTTCGAAAAGGGCGTGTTCGGCACTTATCCGGGCATCGGGTCGGTTCCTAATGAAGACACTGTAATCACGTCATCTACCAACACAACCGGACTTATCGTGGGCCAAGTCAGTCAACCGTTAACACAATTGCGCCGCATCGGCTTGCAGATCAAACAACAGGAACTGGCCGTGCAGATCTCGGAAACGCAGTTGCACGCTACCGAACAAGCGCTCGTCAACGATGTAAAGCGCGCGTATTACGCGATTCTCCAAACCGAAGGCGCCGCGCGAGCCGCGGAAGAGTCAGTGAAGCTCTATCGCGAACTCGATCGCATCACGGGTGAGTACGTGGTCCAGCAAGTGGCACTCAAAACCGATCTGATGGACGTGCAAACGCGCGTCGCGAAAGCAGAGTACGAAGTGCTGACGTTGAACAACACGCTGAGCGGACAGAAGGAACAACTGAACAATCTTCTCGGACGCGACGTGCGCACCGAGTTCAGCGTTACCGACGCAGTCGAGACCGCGCAGATCGCGATGCGCGAGACCGATTTGGCCGAAGCGCGCAAACGCGCACTGGACCAGCGGCCGGAAATCCGTGAAGCACGTCTGCGGTTGCAACAGGCAACACTCGAAAGGCGTGCAAAGAAGTCGGAGTTCATTCCCGACGTTAGCCTGACCTACAACTACGCCGCTACCTTCAACTATTCGAATTTTGTTCCGCATAGCGTGAGCGGCGTCGGCATTCAGGTCGAATGGGAAGTGTTTGATTGGGGGCGCAAAAAGAATGAAGTCAAAGAAAAGAATCGCACGGTTGCGCAAGCGGACAACACAGTGCTCGAAACCGAGAGCCGCGTGCTGATGGAAGTAAACGCGAAGTATCGAACGTTGCAGGAAAGCTGCCAGCTCATTCGCATCGCGAAACTCGCGCAGACCACCGCGCGCGCGAATGTGCAGGTCGCAGCTTACAAATACCGGCTCGATGCGGTGCTGCTGAAAGACGTGTTACAGGCGCAGACCTCGCTCGCGAATGCCGACTACGACTACCAAAAAGCTTTGCTCTCTTTCTGGACAGCGAAAGCAGATTTCGAAAAGGCGATTGGAGAAAACAAATGAATACGAAACGAACGTTCCCCGTTGCTGGGCTTGTGTTGATAAGTCTGATTTTGGGTGGTTGCGCGAAAGAAACAGCGAAGCCGAAAGCCGCGAAACCCGTGAAGGTGAAAGCTGTCGAGTCGCACTCAGCCGCGAACAACGTCCGTTATTCGGCGAGTATCAGACCCGCGGCACAAGTTGAGGTCGCGTTCAAAGTTAGTGGGTACGTCGACGACATCGCGCGTGAGAAAGATCCGGCGGGTCAGTGGCGTTACATCCAGGCGGGCGACATCGTGCACAAGGGTTCGACGCTCGCTCGCGTGCGCCAGAGTGATTACGCGGCGCGTGTGAACGAAGCGAAGTCGCAGATCGGTGAAGCACGTTCGGCACTGGACGCGAATCATTCGCAACTGCACGAAGCAATCGCCGCGGTGGACACGGCCCGCGCACAAGTGAACGACGCTAAAGCCGTGTTCGAACGAAACAAGCTCGACTACGAACGCGCGAAGATTCTTTTCAGCTCGGAAAGCATCACGAAGCCTGAGTACGACGCGAGCAAACAGCAGTACGAAGTGGCCGAGGCGAAATACGAAGCTTCAAAGGGACAGTTGAAAGCCGCGGAAGCGAGAGTCGCGACGGCGCAAGCGCAGATCTCCGCCGGCGAATCCCGAATCAAAACCGCGGAAGCAACCACAGCGTCCGCCACGATCCCGCTTCAGGACACACAACTCAAAGCGCCGATGAGCGCGGTAGTGATCGACCGCAAAGTCGAGATGGGCACGCTCGTCGGACAAGGTTCGGCTGCGTTTGTGCTCGCCGATTTGAGTTATGTGAAAGCGGCTTTCGGCGTGCCCGACACTTCGCTCAGGAGTCTCAAGCTCGGCGACATGTTGACGATTACGAGCGACGCAACGCCGGGAACGGAATTCAGCGGGCACATCTCGCGCATTTCCCCCTCAGCGGATCAGAACAGCCGAGCTTTTGAAATAGAAGTGACGATTCAAAATGAGCTTGGGCTGCTGAAGCCGGGAATGATCGCTTCGCTAAACACGAATGAAGGAGCAGTCGCACTGACTCCAGCTCTTGTGGTGCCACTCACTGCGATCACGCACGTCGCTGAGAATGCGAACGCGTATGCGGTGCTGGTAATGGAAGAACGAGAAGGAAAACAGTTTGCGCGCATGCGGCCCGTTACGCTCGGTGAATCTGTCGGCAACGCGATCGTTGTCACGAACGGACTGCAGGCGGGCGAGATGGTGGTCACCACCGGCGTCAGCCAGGTGATCGATGGCGAACAGGTATTAGTGGTCCAATAGACGAAACAGAGCCACAAAGAAGCACAAACATGCCTAAAACATGCTCTTGTGCCTTTTGTGCTTCTTGTGCCTCTTTGTGGCTATGAAGGAGCTTAGACATGTCTCACGGAAAGACCGACGAACAGATGATTGCCACCAAACGCAACACCGCGCGCTTTTTTGTCGAGAAGCGTCACGTCAGTTGGGTGTTGCTCATTGCGACGTGCATCTGGGGCGTCTACGGCTACATCCGCATGCCGCAGCGCAAAGACCCCGAAATCCAGGTGCGCATGGCGGTGGCGTTGGTGCCGTGGCCCGGCGCGAACGCGGAGAAGGTCGAACAACTGGTCACCAAGAAAGTGGAAGAGCAGATGGCGGCAAACGCCAAGGTGACCAAGATCGAGTCGATCTCGCGCACCGGCCTCGCGGTCATCTATCTCGAGCTCGACGAGAACTTAAAAGAGACCGGGAAGGAACTGGACGACATCAAGTTGAAACTCGACGGCATCCACGATCTGCCGAACGGCGCTGGTCCAATCAACTTCATCAAGGACTTCGGCGACACGGCCGCGTTGATGTTGACCGTGGCGAGTCCGAAAACTGACGAAGCGGAAATCACGCGACGCGCTCAAAGCGTGCAAGCGGCAATTGAAAAAGCGCGTGCGGCGACGAACAATCCTAACGATCCGTCGCGTTTCACGCTCGTGTTCACGGTTGCTCAATCTGTAGACGACCGTTTACTGCGCACGCCGGTCGAGATGTTTCTCTCGTACATCAAGGAGAAGGGTTTCGCCAGTGAGGTGCGCGTGATCGACGGCGACACGTTCATTGCGTTCGACGGCATCTCCAACAAAACCGAGCCCGAGTTGCTCGCTTTTACGCAGGAGTTCGTGAACGAACGGTTGCAGTCTTCCGAATTTCATCCCGACGCGTGGCCGCCGTTTGTCGTCCACAACCCACAGGAAACATTACCGAAATTAAGCGCGGTCGCCGGCGACAAATACACGTACCGGCAGATGGACGACTTCACCGATCTAATCGAGAAGACGCTCAAGACAGTTCCGCAGGTTTCGAAGGTCGCCCGTTCCGGCAATCTCGACGAAAGCGTTTACCTGATCTATTCGCAGGAGCGTTTGGCGTCGTACGGCGTGCGCCCGAGCAATCTGGAAAACGTTTTGAAAGGCCGCAACATCACCACGCCCGGCGGACAGCTCAACGTCGAAGGCAAAAACGTAAATCTCGATCCCACAGGTGAGTTCAAGAGCGAACGCGAACTCGGCGACGTGATCGTGCCCGCCGCAAACGGATCGACGGTCTACTTGCGCGACCTCGCGCACATCGTCCGCGCATACGAAAATCCCGCGCGCTACCTGAACTACTTCAACTCGCGCGACGCTAACGGTACCTGGCGACGCAGCCGCGCGGTAACGCTTTCCGTGCAGATGCGTTCGGGCGAACAGATCGGCGAATTCGGCAAACAGATCGACGTCGCGCTCGCAAACTTGAAACAACAGTTACCGGAAGATCTGGTATTCGCGCGCACTTCTGACCAGCCGTTGCAGGTCGAGGAAAGCATCGACTTGTTCATGAAAAGTCTTTACGAAGCGATCATTCTGGTCGTGATCATCGCGCTGATCGGCTTTTGGGAATGGCGCTCCGCATTGCTGATGGCTTTGTCGATACCGATCACGCTCGCGATGACGTTTGGCATGATGTACACGCTCGGCATCGATCTCCAGCAGGTGTCGATCGCAACACTGATCATCGCGCTCGGTCTACTGGTCGACGATCCGGTGGTTGCCGGTGACGCGATAAAACGCGATCTCGCACTCGGTCACAAGCGATCCGTGTCCGCGTGGCTTGGACCAACCAAGCTCGCGACGGCGATTCTCTACGCCACTATCACAAACATCGTTGCTTATCTTCCCTTCTTAATCATCAAGGGTTCGACCGGTGAGTTTCTTTTCACACTGCCTGTCGTGCTGGCTTGTTCGCTGATCGCCTCGCGACTGGTCTCGATGACGTTTATTCCACTATTGGGTTACTACCTGCTGCGGCCCAAAGCTGAGAAGTCGATCGAAGAACGGCGCAAGAGCGGTTTCGCTGCACAGTACTACCGTCTCGGCACGTGGGCCATCAATCACCGTTGGAAAGTGATGGCGGGCTCGATGGTGTTCCTGCTGCTCGGCGGCGTCATCATGAGTCAGCTTAAAACGCAGTACTTCCCGAAAGACTTGTCGTATCTCTCGTACGTCGATGTTTGGTTGCCGGAAGATGCGCCGCTGTCCGCAACGAACGAAGCAGCGAAGCATTCGGAAGAAGTCATTCGCGAAGTGGTCGTCGAATACGGCAAACATCACCCGGACAATGACGGGAATCCGCGCGACGTGCTCCAGTCGCTCACGACGTTTGTCGGAGGCGGTGGTCCACGGTTCTGGTTTTCGATTTCGCCGGAACTGCAACAGTTGAACTACGCGCAGATCATCATTCAGGTTAAGGACAAACACGACACGAGCCACTTGGTGCATCCGTTGCAGGACGCCTTATCAGCCAAAATTCCCGGTGCGCGCATCGACGTGCGGCTGCTCGAATCCGGCGCCGCGGTCGGCTTGCCGGTCGCGATTCGTGTCAGCGGTCAGGACGCGCAGATGCTGCGTTCGTACGCCAACCGCGTCAAAGCGATCCTTGAAGAGACGGAGATCGCCGAGCGAGTTCGTGACGATTGGGGTGACGAGAGCTTCGCGGTCCATCTCAAAACGGATCCCGATCGCGCCAACATCGCGGGACTGACAAACCACGACGTCGCGATGGCGTCGCTGTCCGCGACTTACGGCAACGAGGTAACGACCTTGCGCGAAGGTGATAAACAGATCCCGGTTGTCGCGAGGTTGCGCATGGAAGAGCGAGCACAATTGGGCGATCTGAAAAACCTGTACGTGTATGCGGGCGAGAGCACGCAAAAGGTGCTGCTGCGGCAGGTCGCGTCGACTGAATACGGCATGCAGATCGAAAAATTGCGATCGCGCAACCAGTTTCGCACGATCACGATTTCCGCGATGCCCGCGGAAGGAAAGCTTCCTTCTGAAGTCATGTCGGCCGCGCGACCGAAACTGAAAGAACTCGAAAACGAGCTCGCGGTTGGTTATCGGATGGAAGTCGGTGGTGAAGAAGAAGATCAGGTCGAGGGTTTTATGGATCTCACAGTCGTGCTGGGGATTTCCGTGGCCGCGATCTTCCTGGCGCTGGTCTTCCAGTTCAAGAACGCGATCAAACCGTTCATCGTGTTTGCGGCGGTGCCGTTTGGAATGGTCGGAGCGTTGGCGGCGTTGTGGATCATGGGCGCGCCGTTCGGCTTCATGGCTTTCCTGGGGATCGTGAGTCTCGTCGGTGTGATCGTCAGCCACATCATCGTTTTGTTTGACTTCATCGAGGAGAAGCACGCCGAAGGAGAGCCGCTGATTGAAGCGTTGCTGGACGCCGGCATCATGCGTCTGCGTCCGGTGCTCATCACGGTGGGGGCGACGGTGATCGCGTTGTTCCCGCTCGCTTCGCACGGTGGTCCACTCTGGGAACCGATGTGCTACGCGCAGATTGGCGGCTTGAGTGTGGCGACGTTTATCACGTTGTTACTCGTCCCGGTTATCTACTCAATCTTCGTTCTTGATCTAAAATTAGTGCAATGGGAGCCACAGACACACACGGATGACACGGACAAGCTTACGCCGTTGACTGAAGGGATAGCGTCATGAAACTCCGACGACTAAAACAGAATAGACGCGGATCGGACACGTTTGAGAGCGAGTTCGCAGTCGAAATATTGAAGAGCGACAAGCTGCGCGTCACGATCCTCATTTGTTTTTTCGGTATCGCGTTGCCGACGATCCTGTTGCTTGCAGTTTTCGCCTTCGAAGACTTTCAGCGCATCTTTCACGGCAACTTCAAGAGCTTTCTCATGATCGTTTTGTCAGTGCTCGGGCTGGGGCTCGCGTGTTTCACGCTGGAGTGGCTGGCGATCGACCGGCGCATCAAGGAGCAGCGGAAGGCTAATCCGCTGCTGCCGTATCTGAGTGCGCTCGTCGAAACATCCATTCCGCTCGCCGCTCTGCTGGTTACCGCACAGTACGTCGGACCGGCTTACGCGTTGTTGACTCCGGCGCCTTTCATGTACCCGCTGTTGATCGTGCTCTCAACGCTGCGGCTCGACTTCAAGCTTTCCGTGTTCACCGGAGCCGTGGCGGCGATTCAGTATTGGTTCGTGTCGCTGGTCTACATCCATACCACAGGAACCGGATCGCCTGTAGAACCGATCCTTGTGAGCCCGCCTCCGCACATCTTCAAAGGTTTTCTGTTGTTGCTGACGGGAATCGCGGCGGGTCTGGTCACGAGGCAGATCAAGAAGCGCATTCTCAACTCGTTCGAAATGGTCGAGGAGCGTAACCGTATCAGCCGCACGTTCGGTGAATACGTCTCGCCGATCGTGATGAACAAGTTGTTGACGTTGAAACCGGATCTACGCAGCGAGAAACGCGAAGTGTGCGTGATGTTTCTCGACATCCGAAACTTCACGAGCTTCGCCGAGAAGCGTTCGCCGGAAGAGGTCGTGAGTTATTTGGAGTCGCTGTTTGAGTTCATGATCGAGATCGTGAATCGCCATCACGGTGTAATTAACAAGTTTCTCGGCGATGGCTTCATGGCCGTGTTTGGCGCGCCGCTTTCAGAGGGTGGTGATTGTCTCAACGGTGTCGCCGCCGCACGCGAGATACTGACGCGTGTTGAAGAAGAAGTGGCGTCGGGAAATGTCTTGCCGACGACGGTGGGGATCGGACTTCATGCGGGTGAAGCAGTGACCGGAAGTATCGGCTCGTCGCTGCGGAAGGAATACACGGTCATCGGCGACGTGGTGAACCTGGCGGCGCGAATCGAGAAGTTGAACAAAAAATTTCAGTCGCAGTTGCTCATTTCCGAAAACGTCTGGCACTCGTTGGAAGAAAACTCAACCGAAGCCATCCCGATGGGCAACGTCCTCGTGCAGGGCCGCGAAAAAGGAATCGGCATTTATCAACTCGCGTAACGCTGGCGTATGATGGTTAGCCACAAAAAGCACACGAAACAGGAAAGGAAACTATGCCAACACGTAAAGCGGAAGCTGAATGGAAAGGAAATCTCAGGGAGGGTGAAGGACGACTGAAGGTTGGGAGCGGAGCTTTTGAAGGCCCTTATTCTTTCAAGTCTCGTTTTGAAGAAGGCGAATCAGCGACGAATCCGGAAGAATTGATCGGCGCCGCGCATGCGGGTTGTTTGACGATGGCGATGACCGCGGCGATGTCTCGCGACGGCATCACAGCGACACGCATTCATACGGAAGCACGGGTCACACTCGAAAAAGTTGGTGAGGCATTCACGATTACCAGGATCGAGTTAGAAACCGAAGCCGAGGTTCCCGGCATCGACGACGCCGCGTTTCAAAATTATGCCAAGGGCGCGAAAGAAGGCTGCCCGGTTTCGAAGGCGCTCGCCGGCACCGAGATTCATCTGAACGCGAAACTGCTAAACGCAGGTTAAGCCACAAAGAAGCACAAAAGGCTACTTCTTCGACAGCGTTGAGACGTCGAGAATGTAAACAGTCTGCGCGATGGTGAGGACAAACAAGCGACTGCCGTCGCGATTAAAGCGCAGCATCGAGATCGGATTCGAGAAGCTAAACTCATCGCGCTTCTCCATCGTCTCGAGATCGTAAACAGCGATTTTGCCGGTCTCGTTCTCCACACACAGGAGTTTCGAGATCGGCGAAACCGTTGCGTAACCGCCAAACACACGTCCTTTCTGTTCGCCCGTCGCCAGCGAGTAGACCAGCACGCGATTCTCCGTATCGGTGATAATCACGGAGTCGCCCGCCGCATAGATATCGTCAATGCGAAACGATCCCTTGCCCGTTTCGATCAGTAGCTTACCGATTTCATTTCCACTCTGCGCGTCGAGAATCTTCAGAAAATAGTCGCCCTGCTTCTCCTTCATTTTGGCCAGGAGCTGCGTGAGGCGCGGATCGGCATTGATCTCCGACTTCGCCGCATCAGCGCCGACGTCCCAAACCAGGGCCATCGTACCGTGTCGCGCCGCCACCCACGTGCGCGGCGCCTCTTTCGGAAAAGGTTTTGTCCAGAGTGATTGCATCGTGCGCGCGTCAAACATCTCGACAATCACGTTGCGGCGGTACAGGCTCGGGTCAATCTTCTCCTCGTCCGACTCCGAATTCTTTGGCGCCTTCGCGGGTTTGATCGTGTACACATACGGTCCGAACTGATACGAACTATTGCGCTCGATCTTTGGCCCACTCACCGCTTCGCCATTGCTCAAGTTAAACTTGGCAATGTTGCGTTCGACCTCATCCGTTTTGGGAAAGTCGCCAAAGAAGAAACCATCATCGCTAATGTGGCCGCCCTGGAAGTTACGCAAAGCCAACACGCCCTCGCCGCCTTTCCCGAGATTCCACACACCGCCGCGGGCACGTCCCGACAGCGCGAGCCACTGCAAGTCAGGCGAGACTTCCGTAACTCGCAAACGCCCGAGCGAAGCATTCGAGAGAATCGCGCTCCCAACGAGCTCATTCTTCTCCATGCGATACAAACCAACCTGGCCGTTACGCATTTCCGCAACGAAAAACTGGCCGTATATATCGAGCGCCGCACGCGGGTTAACTTTTGCGATCGTCTTCGTGTTGAGGTCCATCACACCCAACGCATAGTCTTTGATGGGCCGAATCAGCAGGTAGTCTCCCTTCGTCGCGCCCGTCATTCCCTTGCGCCACAGTTCGATTTCCGTGACAACTTCACCGGAAGGAAACTTAACTATCGCCGACTTCTTGGCGTTTTCACGATTGAGGCCCACCATCCGGTCGTTGCCGATAAAAGCAAAGCCATTCGCGATCGATCGCTTGATTGAATCCGGAATCGACACTCTAGTCAGCGTAGCCGTGTCGAGCACTTCGGCGACTTCGCCGTGGTAGCTTCTCCCTAAATACAATGGCCCGTAATAACCCGCGACGAAGTAACGTCCATCGGGCGAAAACTTCATGTTGAGCAGACCCATGTTCACATCACTAGCGTCGTCGCCATACAAACGCAACGTCGCCAAAATTCCGAGATACTCATAATAGGTCGGTGCGTAAAACTCTTTCTTGTGCCATGCGACCTCTCCTGTTTCAACACGCACGAGGTTCAACTCAAACGAGCGATCCAAACACGCCAGCAGTTTTCCATCGGGCGATAGTGCGGTCTGCAAACAACCTTTCAGCATTACAACTTCTTTCACTTCGATTTGCCGGGCCTCTGCAATGCTCCATCGCTCCACGCGGAGATTGTCGGAGTAGAAAACGATCTCTTTCGAGTCGGGACTGAAGTTCGCGAAGTAGGTATCAAACTGCCTGTCGATGCGGAACAACGGCGCAAACGGTTCGCGTGAAAGCACGTTGATGCCCGTGTCGTCCTGGGCCAGGACGTAATTTCCGTCGGGACTGAAACGCAGGTGAGCGATCTCGCTGAGCAAAGGCGGCGAGAGTTGCCGCTTGGCGATCACGCCGTGCAGTAACTCCCTTCGGCCGAGTCCGCTGTAGGTAATTACCTTCGAGCGCCACTGCGCAAACGCTTCTGACTGACCGGCCGCACTGTGTTGACGGCAAGACGCCGGCAAAAGGTCAGCCGCTTTACTCATCTCGCGCAAACGTTTTTGTTCCGGCTGAGTAGTACCAAAGAGATCGCTGAACCAGTTGCCCTTCTTTCCCTGCGTGCCGGCGATGCGATCCCAAAACCGCGCCATCGCCGCGGCTTCGTAACCGGCGGCCACGAACGCGTACATGCCGGCCTGATCGGCAAAGAGTTGGCCTTTCTCCCGATCGGATGATCTGGCCGGAGGCTTGCGGTTGAAGTTCTCGATCAGTTGGTTGTACTTATCAAACACATCGCGGCGATCGCCGACCGAAGTGACACCCAGCACTTCCTTGAAGTTGCGAGTGGTATCGATCGCACCCTGATGCACCACGAGATGGCCCAGCTCGTGCGCGATGACGCCTGCGAGTTCGTCTTCACTTTGCGCCGCGGCGACCAACTTACGTCCGACGTAAATTCGTCCACCCGGGATGACGAATGCGTTGGCGTCCGGCAGGTCAACCAAAAAGAATTGAAACTTGAGTTTATTGAGCGGTAGGTTCTTCGTCAGACGCGCGCCGATCGCCGTGAGATAAGCCGTGATCTCAGGATCCTCAATGACGCGATAGTCACGTTGGATATGCTCGGCGACGACTTCGCCGAGATAGATCTCCTGTTCGTCAGTGAATATGTTTGGTTCTGTCGCGGTCGGCAACGTTAGACGTTGCGTGCAGGGTTGTTCCTGGGCCACTGCCGGCTGAATGAAAATCACCAGCAACAACAGAACAGCGAGGGGGGTAAGCTGTTTTTGGATCATAATTTTCAGGGAGTTTCAGAAAGCTCCAAGTGCCGTTGGGCTGATCCCTTTTATTTGATTTCGCCAGAAAAAACAATACCAGCGGCAGGATCACGAGCAGTGGTAACACGAGCACGAATGCAGAGTGTTCCCAGAATGCCGTACCACGATGGTAAGAACCGTTGACCAGCGGAATTCCGAGCGTAACGGCGTAATAGATTGAGAGCGGAAACAACGACGCGCGCGCAAAGGTTCGCGGGCTCGCAGTTTCAAAACGCTCGGTCAACACAAACAACAACATCAGGAACAAGAAGTAGATCACGATGCCTTCGAGCCGGTGCAGTTGGTTGTGTGTCAACCACGTCAGCCATGCAGACCCGGCCTGCACTTCCAGTGCGAACCAAATGCGTGTCGTGTTTGCCAGCAGCGTCGCAACGTACGCCAGCACCACGGTGACTGGTAGAAAAAACCAACTGACCGGCTGAAAGCGCTCGCGCCATAAACGCCGCAACGCGAGCATCAAAAACGCGGTGATCAGAAAATTAACCCCCGCGCAGGGAACAGCGATCACAAACCGGTGATCGCTGCTCATGTAACCGGCGTACGACTCAAACTCAAACGACCGGCCACTCAACAACTCAACCAACACCGTCGTCGGCGTCAGTATCCACAGCAGATCATCCGCCGCCGCGGACGAGTAAAACGCCTTGAGCCCTAGAGCGCACAGCAACACCAACAACAACTGCGCGCTCCAAATCACTTTCTGCTTCATACAAACCGCCGCCTTCGGTTAAAGAAAATCGCGGTCGCGGCAATCATGAGCGCCGCGGCAATCAGGAAGATCAACTCCGGTTCGCTGCCCACCTCCGTACCGCCAACAGCCATATCACTGACTCGTAGCGGCAACGGCAACGCCTGATTCACATCCTGCGCCGAACCGGCCGGGTTGGTGACGACTTCACGCACCGCAATGAACGACGTGTAGCGAGTCAACAAGTTGTACTTCAAACCGAGTTCGGTGATCGCTTTCTGGTTCCCTTCATCAACCTGATAAGCGCCGTAATCAGACAACTCGGCGATTCGCGAACGCGCCCACAAATAACGCAACGCACTGTTCCCTTCGCTAAGCTGCGTGTTCGCGACGTTGACACTCGACGTGAAGATGCCCTGGCTGTTCTTACCCGTGAGTTCGATTGTTCCCGCCACTGGCCCACGCCATTTACCAAACAGAATGATCGGCCGTTGGGCCAACAGGTCCGGGAATTGAGTCGGGTTCACGTCGTAAACATCGAAACCGTTTGCACGCACCTGAATGTCCGTCAACACCGGCGACTGAACGTACTCGCGAAACTTATCACCAACACCAGCAGCTTCGCCTTCGTCAGTAACGATGAACGGTTCGGCCATGCCGGCCCTCGCTACGCCTTCGATCAAGTGACGATTAACCGACGTGCCGATGCCAAACGCGAACACGTTGCAGCGATTCAGATTGTTCCGAATGTGATCGAACACACCTTCCTCGCCCGCAACGAAACCGTCGGTTATGAGCAACAGACTGCGCGAGATTCCTTCCTGACGCGGCAAACTCATCGCCTGTTGCATCGCGGCGAGCAGCTCCGTGCCACCACTGCCACGCTGTTGTTCGAGCAGTGCGATTGCTTTCGCGATGTTCTGCGGGTTTGCCTCCAGTGACTGTGGTGAAAGCAAAGTCGAGTCGCCGGCAAACAGGACCACGTTGAACAAATCGGTAGGTTGCAACTTACCGATCAGATCGCGCAGCAACCGCTTCGACGTGTTCAAAGGAAAGCCTTCCATCGAACCCGAAACGTCGACGACGAAGATGTACTCGCGCGGCGGAATCGCTTCAGTAGCGACGCGCTGCGGCGGTTGGGCCATGTAGAGAAAGAAGTTTTCGTCCGTGCCCTGGAATAGCAGCAGGCCCGATGCGATCTGATCGCCGGCTAAACGATAGCGCACGATGAAATCGCGATTGCCCTGAAACGGATCCGAGTCGTCGAGCTGCAACTGCGCGACGCCATTGTTCTGCCACTGTGGAAGGACTTTATGCGACGGGCAGGAAACATCGTAAATCGGCAGACCGGCTGCGATCCGCGTAGTGATGTGGAGTTCGCTGGCCGGTTGTTGTCCCTGACGCTGATACGGCGTTTGGACAAAACCGTCCGTCTTGCTGTTCGTGCTTCCCGGCGACGCGTAGCGTGGTCCAACAACTGTCGGGAACACGAATTCGTAGACGTTATCGGTCGGTATGAGCAGCTCAGTGTAACGCAGTTCGATCTCGACCTGCTCCTGCGGCATGATGTTGGCCAAACTCATCGAAAAAACATTAGGCCGCTGCTGCTCCAATAACGACGCGCTCTTCCCTTCCTCTTTCGCTTGTTCAAATTCTTTCTTCGCTTGTTCGCGCTCTTTGATCTTGGCGACGATGATCTCGTTACCGAGTTGCATGCGCATCGCGTAAACGGCCGCGCGTGTCGAAGCCGGGAAAACATACGACGCGTTAATCGGACGCGCGCCTTCGTTACGATAAATCTGCCGGACTTTAACGTCGGCTATTACACCTGAGACTGATATATCGACTCGCGTGTCTTTGAGTGGCAGTTGATCGACTGTCGGATCTCCCTGGACCAGGAAGTATGGAGCGAGCGTCTTGTTCGCTTCTCCTTCAGTCTCCTGCGCCCGAATCGAAGTGAACGAAACCGCAACTGCCAGCAAAGCAAAACACAGGTACCGCAAATTGACTTGCATATAATCCTCCGCCTTTAAGGCGACTCAACGTTCTGGGTTCTAAGCCCACTTTAAAACGCGGAGATACTATGAAAATGAGGCTTCTGAACTACTGTTACGGACCACAGAGCGGCACCGTACCGACCACAGTCGGCGGGCCGGGTAAGGACAGGATTTCAGGACTTACAGTATTTTACTGAGTAATTCCTGTTAATTCTGTAATCCTGTCAAGGGAAGTGAACGGAGGCGTTTGCCGGTCGCGGCGAAGATCGCGTTGCTGACCGCCGGAGCCAAACCGACGATCGGAGTCTCGCCGGCGCCGGCTGAAGGAAGGTCTTTGCGATTTAACAGGACCACTTCGATTGGCGGCACGTCGCTGAATCGCGGCAGGCGATAACTCTTAAAACGCGGATTGAGAATGGTTCCATTGGCAAACTGAATCGACTCGAAAAGCGCGCCGCCGATCGCCTGAACGATCGCGCCTTCGACCTGGTTGTGGAGATGCAACGGATTGACGATCGCGCCACACTCAAACGCCTCGACGATTCGTTCGAGTTTCACCTTACCGGTGCGTGGTTCGATCGACACTTCAGCACACGTCGCGATGTAACCACCCTTTTCAAAACCACACGCGACGCCGAAGCCGCGACTTGTCGAAGCTGGCTTTCGGTTTGAATTAAAACGGTCCACGGCAGCGTTGAGCACCGCGCGCAGACGTTCGTCCTTGATGTTCTTCAGTCGAAACTCGACCGGATCCATCTTCACGAGCGTAGCGAGTTCGTCGATGTGCACCTCGCGCGCAAAGTGGTTCGCAGTCGCTGCGAGTCCGCGATAGGAACCCTGCCGCAACGGCGACTTCGTGTCGTGAAACTGAATGTTCTGATTCGGGAAGTCGTATTTGACTTGAATGCCTGACGAGCCGGAGTTGTAGTTATGAAACTCCCACGCGGTGATCTTGCCGTCGTTCTTAACGCCTGTCTTCACGTCGATCACGCCGGCCGGGCGGAAGTAGGCCCAGGTGAATTCTTCTTCTCGCGTCCAAACAACTTTCACCGGTTTCTTCGTCGACATCGCGAGCCGCGCGGCTTCGACCGCACATTCGCCGCTGTGTTTGCCGCCGTAACCCGAACCGGTGTCGGGAACGATCACGCGGATTCGATTCGCGGGGATGTGCAGTGCTTCGGCGAGTTCGTTCTTTACGCCGAACGGACGCTGCGTGCCGGTCCACACTGTTAGTTTGTCGTTGGACCATTCGGCAATCGCTGCGCGCGGTTCGAGGGGTGCGTGCGCGATGTAAGCGACGGTGTAAGTCTGTTCGAGAGTCTTGTCGGCGGCTGCAAAGCCATCGGCAACAGAACCGATCGGGCGGCCTCGTCCCTCGCGTGCGTTCTTGCGGAAATATTCAAACAACGCGGCGTTGTCAGGTTGTGGATCGGGGTTCGTTTTCCAACGCGTGGTCATCGTCTTTGCAACATGGGTCGCAAATGACTGGTCCGATGCTGCAACACCGAGGAAGTCTCCGTCTCTCACCAGCTTTACATTCTTCACTTCAGCAGTGGCTGAACCTTCTGCATCGATCGTCATGTTGAGCTTCGGCGGCCGCACTACTGCGCCGTACAACATCCCGTCGCGTCGCATGTCAGACGTGTACTTGTGCCGGCCCGTTACGAAATCGCGACCGTCAACCTTCGGAATTGACTTGCCCGCGACTGTCCATTGATCGACCGGCGTCGTCTTCACATCGGGCGAAATCGTCTTAACTAACTTCTGACCCTTCGCAACATCCGCGAGCGTCATCGACTTCGACTGATCGTGATTCACAAATCGTGCATCGACGATGCGCACCGTGTCCGGCGCAACCTGCCACTGCTGCGCCGCCAAAGCAATCAACATTTCACGTGCCGCGGCCGCTGCTTTGCGCAACTGCGGCGCCATCGTCGGCGTCGTGCGACTGCCAAACGTTCCCATGTCGAACGGCGTCAGATCCGTGTCGCCCATGACCAGTCGGATCGTCGAAACCGGTACGTGCAACTCTTCAGCAACGGCCTGCGCCAGCGACGTGCGAATGTTCTGCCCAAACTCAACCTTCCCTGTGTACACAACGATCGATCCGTCCTGATCGACATGTATCCATGCGCCGATCTCCTGTGGCGCCTCACGGTCAAATCCCTGTTCCTCCTGAGCAAGCAGATGATTCAGCGGCACCAACAGCGCAATGCCGGTGCTGAACGCTCTCAAAAACTGGCGCCGATCAAACCTGAAGTTATAAAACGGATCTTCAGCGAGCTCGTAACGTTCGACTTCAGTGACTTCGACTTCCGGAAGGTGGTTCATTCCGCGCCCTCCTTCTGTCCTGACGCCATCTGAATTGCTGCGATGATGCGAAGGTAGGTGCCGCAGCGGCAGACGTTTCGATCCATGTGCCGCACGATCTGTTCGCGTGAAGGTTTTGAATTCTTATTGAGCAACGCCACGCTCGACATGATCATTCCCGGAGTACAGTAGCCACACTGCATCGCGTCGGCTTCCAGGAACGCCTCCTGCACCGGATGCAGTTGGCCGTCCTTCTCGAGCCCTTCAATTGTCGTGATTTTCTTGTTGGCGACTCTTCCGACCGGCGTGACACATGAGCGTGTTTGCTGTCCGTCAACGAGCACGGTACACGCACCACACTGCGCTTCTCCGCAACCGTACTTCGTCCCCGTCAGATCGAGATCGTTGCGCAGCACGCTCAACAAGCTCGTCTGCGAGTCGACATCAAC
>DATEHX010000034.1:0-9459 GCA_035279345.1 Pyrinomonadaceae bacterium
CAAAGGGTTTCAGGAGGTCGGTCGTTATATCGGGCATACGATCGGAATCTCGGTGCACGATGTTGAACCGGCTGATCGGAATCGTCCACTCGAAGCGGGCGTTGTTTACAACGTCGAGCCGCTGATCGAGACGGCTGACAAGAAGCTTCACATGCGGCTTGAGGATACGGTTTTAGTGACGCCGACCGGCGCGGTGAACATGACGGCAGGCGTGCCCGCGACGCTCGATGAAATCTATGCGCTCATTAAGCAGCGTGCGCTTAGCGTCAATAAATGAAAGCAAAATCTTTTTGTGCCTCTTGTGGCCGATAGATCCAGGCGTTTGAGCTCGCGACGCTGTTGCCGTGGTAACCGCCGAGGATTAGAACTTGCCCGTTTTGTAAACGCGTCGCCGTCGCAAACAAGCGCGGTGTTTCCATGTCGCCTGTAGCGTAAGTAAAAGCGTTTCGTGAAGGGTCGAAAACCTCCGCCCGATTCGAGCCGCCCGCAACCAGAACTTTTCCATTACTCAACAACACCGCTGTACCCTGAAGCTTATAGCGCGGCGAATTCATGCTTCCGGTAACGCTAAACCTGTTGCTTGCCGGATCGTAAATCTCGGCGTTCGCGTATGCCCCTTCACCGTCGCGTTGGTCCGAGCCGCCCGCGATTAGCACGCGCCCGTCAGCGAGTAACACCGCTTCATGCTTGTGACGCACTCGCGTCATGTCCGCGGCCGCAGTGAACCTGTCAGCCACCGGATCGTAGGTCTCGGCTGATGAGTAAATCGTAATTGCCGGACGTCGTCCCCGATGTCCACCTGCGATCAGCACCTTGCCGTTCGCGAGCAGAGTAGCGGTGTGCGACTCACGCGCAGCGAGCATGTCGCTCCTGCGAGTAAAAGTATTAGCGACCGGATCGTAAATCTCCGCACTCGCCAGAAACGTCCATCCTGTGCCGACACCGCCGGCAAGGAGAACTTTTCCGTTTGGTAACAGGGTCGCTACGTGCCCGCTTCGCGCTGAGATCATTGCGCTTGTAGGCGCAAAACTTTTCGTTGCGGGATCGAACAACTCAGCACTCGCGAGATAGTTTCCGTTGTAACCGCCGGCGATCAAGACTTTGCCGTTCGCTAGCAGAGTCGCGGTGTGTCCTGCGCGAGCGACGCTCAGGTCGGCGGACGCCTTAAAGGTTTCTGTTGTGGGATCGAAAACTTCCGTGCTTTGAAGATTGTTTCCGTTCTCAAATCCGCCTGCGACAAGAACTTTGCCGTCGGGCAGTAAAGTCGCTGTGTGCGCGGCGCGGCGTGTGGTCATGTTGCGAGCGGGAGTTACAGCGCCGATGGTTTGGCAGCCCTGTGCCACAGTGACAAACGCAACCCAGGTCATAGCGAGCAGTATTGTGCGGTTAGTGGTCTTCATAACGTCCTCAACCACTTGGACGCCTCCACGTCCGCGTTTCTTCCCGAAACTCGAAAATAGTCTGTTTCAAAAGCGTTGCGCGTGGTGTTAACACAACGTAAAACTTTGCTCGCACGTTAACCTTGTCCCAATTCCAATCAGGCACAGGAGAGTCAATCATGAGAAAAGTGACCCTTATCGTCCTACTCGCATTGCTGTTGCAAATCACGAATGGCTCTCTGCTGGTTCGTGCGCAAAGTCCGAAGCCGGCGCGAATAGCGGCCGCAAACGCGGAACTGAAACAGTTTGACGATTTCGTCGCGCGCCAAATGAAGTTCGACAAAACGCCCGGATTGACGATTGGTTTTATTAAAGACGGCGACGTTTGGGTGAAGGGCTACGGGTTTGCCGACCTCGAAAACAAACTCCCTGCCAAGCCTGAATCCGCCTACCGGCTCGCCTCCGTGTCGAAGTCGATGACTGCGCTCGCGGTCATGCAGTTGGTCGAGAAGAAGAAGATCGATCTCGACGCGGAAGTGCAAACCTACGTTTCTTACTTTCCCAGGAAGCAGTGGCCCGTCACGGTTCGCCAGGTCCTGGGTCACATCGGCGGCATCAGCCACTACAAAGACTACGAAAAAGAAGGACACATCAAGGAGCACAAATCGACGCGCGAAGCGATTGCGATCTTTCAGGACTTCGATCTCGTAGCCGAACCCGGCACGCGCTATAGCTATTCGAGCTATGGTTACAACCTGCTCGGCGCGATCGTCGAAGCGGCTTCCGGTATGTCTTTCGGTGATTACATGAAACAGAACGTTTGGGGTCCGGCGGGAATGAACGACACCCGGCTCGACGATCCCGAAGACGTGATTCCCAATCGCGTACGTGGCTATCGTTTGCTAAACGGGCAGGTCAAGAACTCGGAATTCGTCGACATCAGCAGTCGCTTTGGCGGCGGCGGAACGCGTTCGACTGTTCCCGATCTGTTGAAGTACGCGACGAGCATCATGGACGGACGGTTGTTGAGCGCCGAAGGCATGATCGCGGCGACGACTTCGATGGCGACGCGCGATGGACGTCTTACAGACTACGCGATGGGGTGGGAAACAACGCCCTACCAGGGACGCTACATAATCACGCACTCAGGTGGACAGCAGGAAACGTTAACACTGCTGTACGTTCTACCGGCGCGCAAGCTCGCCCTCGCGATCGCCATGAACTTCGAAAACGGTAACCCCGGCGTCTACCTCGATCGCCTGTTCCAGGTTGTGACCGGCACGCCGTTGTTGACGCCAGTCTACTCAGTCGATCGTGCAAAGGCCCCACTGGTTGACGCCGTCAACAACACGTTCAACTACGGTCTTGCCTATTACGAGCACTTCGGTAAACCGATGACGACCGAGGCGAGCGAACTGGCCAAGGCGTTTGCTTACTTCAACGAGAGCGTGGACCTCAACAAGATAAAAGCAAACCCGCAGGAAGCGATGAAGAGGAATCGTGAAGGCGTTCATCCGGTTGCGCAACAAGCGTTCACCAAGGCCGGCTCATACATGGCCGCGAAGCTCGCGGAGAAGCATGGCGCGGCGAAGCTCGACTCTTATGCGGCGCTCGGCGGCCTGGTGTTTCTTGAAGACTATCTTGCACTTGCAAACACCGCGAAAGATTTCCAGGGCAGTGAAGAACTGAAAGCGATCGTGACGGCGCTGGCGAGCGATCTGCGCAAGACCAACACCGCTTACATACGCAATCTTGCGCTTACCACGGACACGGATCTCGATCTCGCCGGTAAGAACCTGCGCGCAGCCTTTCAGGGCGCGACCATCTATCCAAACGTGGTTGATAGTTTGTTTTCCGTGACGCGGCAATCGATCTTGAGCCGCGATTCAGCGCGCGCGTTGAAAGCGTCGCGGCTGGCGTTTGATCTGTATCCTGAATCGCACGGAGCAAACGTAGGATATGGTCTCGCGTTGGTTTTGAGCGGCGACGCAGCGGGCGGTCAGGAAAAGTTGCGCAAGGCGGCTTCGATCAATCCGAATGGTCTCGCAAGCGCCGGCGGCCTCAACGGCATCGCGTATCAGATAGGTAATGCAGGCATGGTTGACGAGGCTTTGGCTCTGTTGCGAACCGCGATCGATCTGTATCCGAAGGACGCGAATCTCTACGACAGCGTGGGCGAATTTCAGTTGAAGCAGGGTGACAAGACAAAAGCACTCGAGTCGTATCAGAAAGCGTTGGAGATCAATCCAAACTTTCCCAATGCAGCCGCCGCCCGCGAAGTGGTTAAGAAGTTAAGCGAAGAAACAGCGCAGAAGAATTAGGCCACAAAGAAGCACAAAGAACGTCGTCCAATCTGTTTGTGCCTTTTGTGGCTACGGCTCTTCGCCGGGATGGTATGAGGCTTCGAGGTTCGCGCGGATCTCTTCGAGCGTGAGCCAAGCGGGTTTGAACTCGCCGCGCACGTAGAGCGCCGACTGGTCCATGAAGTGTTTGCTCTTTGGATTAGCGCTGGCGCCGAAAGTGTGAACTGAGAGTGCGCGAACCTTGGGCGCAAACTCGACCACGCTGATGTACGTGCCACCCGCAACGCCGTAACGGCGTTTCTGACCGGGCATAGGCGCCGCGTAAAGCGTGAAGACAGCGCCGTCGTTGCCATTCACACCGCTGACAGCAACGCTCGGTTTCGAGTCCTGAAACTCCTCGTCTTTGCTTTCGTCGATACGTTGCAACCGGGAGAGCTCGCCCCACGTGACCTTCCACGTGCCGAAGTCGCGTTGCAGTGCGTTGATAACTTCCTTCAGCGCCGCGACCGGATCTTCGTCTCGATTTCTAGAAACACGGTCGTGCCAGAGACTGAAGACGGTCATGGCCACTGAGTCGTTCGTGCTGCGCTGATTCCAACGGCGGAGTTCGTCATACGCTTCCTGTACCCGTGGATCGAGGCCTGGAGGACCGATCGTCGCAATTAACTGGTCCAGTTTCACAAACAACTCCGGCAAGCGTTTGCCCGCATTCATCACACGCGTATCAAACGCAACTCGCGTCCATTCGTCAAACGTGAACTTCGGTTTACTCGCCAGAATCTCCCGCGAGATCGCGCCACGAGGATTGTCGCCCTCCTGGACCATGTACTTCGGAAACTGCTTCGGATCGGGATTGCCTTCGCTGGTCAGCAGAAACGGTGTTGTATTGCAGTTTTGCATCCAACCGGTTTTCGGATTTGTCAGTTGCGGCAACTCGTCGATCGTGTGATAGCCCTGCCATTCGGTCGCCGGATCGCTGCCGTCGACCGGCTTGGTCCAGTCGAAACGCGGATCGCGTTTCGGAACCGCGCCGTTGTAGAGATACCACGTGTTTCCCTGACGGTCCGCATACATCACGTTTCCGAACAGCATGTTGAGCGGCGTCATCGCACGCTTGAGCGCGGCAAGCGATGTCGCGCGCGTCATCTCGTACCACTCGCGCATCCACCCATCGGAGTCAAACTTGGCCATGCGTAAAGCGAGCATTTTGCCGTCGCGCGTGCCAAGGATCGGTCCGTGATGCGTCTTGCGCATCGTGAACTTGCGCGTCTCGAGTCCGTTAGCCGTCTTCACACGTATCTCTTCGACACGTTCGGTCGCTGTGCGGTATTCGTTACCGTACTTGTAAGCGAGTGGACGAGCCGGATCGTCGAACGTTTCCAGATACACATCTGCCAGATCCGCGGCGTTGTCGGTGCTCACCCAGCCGCCGTTTTCGTTGTGTCCGACGTAGGGCAACGGAAACCCAAAGCGTGTGTAGCCGGTGAAGTTCCAACCCTCGTCGCTGTGCACGTGACCTTCGTAAACCTGACCCGGACCAAAGAACGGCAGGTGAGGATTGATGAAAAGCATTGCGTGGCCGGTCGCGCTTTTGGATGGACCAACGACCCAGCCGTTCGAGCCGGTGTGTTCTTTTAGATCGTTCTCAATCGCGGCGGTTTGCAAAGCGATCCGTCGCAGAGCGGGATCGCGCGCGAAACCGTTCTGAAAGTAGTTGTAACGAATGAAAGCGAGCGTGTACCACGGCTCGATCTTCGTTAGCAGTCGCGGGCGAACTTCCGTGTGGCGCGCGAGATAGTAGTTGAAACCCGCGGCGAAAGCGTCGCACAACGAACGCATCTTCGGATCGAGGCGCGAGTATTCTTCACGTGCTAACCGCGGAATCCCGAGTGCGTGGTTGAGCCGATCTTCGTTGAGAGAGTTTTCGCCATACAGTTCCGAAGCACGGCCGAGTGCCAGGATGAAATTCTCCTCCACCCGCCAGAAGTTGTCTTCCGCTTGCGCGTAAGCGAAACCGAAAACGGTGCTTGCATCGGTGCGGCCGAAGACGTGCGGCACGCCGTAAGTATCGCGATAGATCGTGACGGTGCGCGCGAGTTTCGCGGACGGATCGTCATTGGTAGAACTCTTTTGCATGGCGGTAACAACAGGCGCGCAAGTAAAGACCAAAGCTGCAACAATGCTCGGTAAAAGCCCACTTGTCATTGAAAGTAGTGAAGTGTGCATATTGTGGCCAATAGTGTTGAAGCGGATTTGTTTGCGCTTTTTTGTGGCGTGATTTTAGCAGAGATCAGTCTTGCTATTTCAAAAAAGCGGGCGTATCGTGGTCGGACTCTCCCCGCAGACGTCCTCCCAAGAACAGACACTTCGGTTTACCCAGTGGTACCTCCCTAAAACTCTGCCCTCAATAAGGAGTCAGCATGATCAGAACTCTAGCGCTTAGTTTTGTACTTGTAATCACGCAGGTTGGGCCGGGAGTCATGATGACGTTAACCGTCCCGCTGCGTCAGATGCGGCCTTTTCCGGCCGTCCTCGCAACTCTCGGTGTCATGCCGGTGCCGACGGACTTTACCCCCGTGGACTCGGCGGCCTTTGCAACCGCCATCACCAATTCAGTCGGCGGCGACACCATCACACTCACCGCGGGTCAAACTTACACTGGTCCATTCACGTTGAAGAGTGGTCTCAGTTCAACCGTCACCATTCGTTCGTCGGCTCACGCATCACTGCCTGCAAACGGACAGCGAGTGCAAAGCAGCGATCGGTCAAATATGGCGATCGTCGTTTGCAGCAATTCAACCAATCAACCATGCTTCTCAACTACCGGCAACGACGCTGACAACTGGCGCCTCACGGGTCTCGACATGCGCCAGGCCAATGGCGTCGGCAACAGTGGAGCGATGGTTAAGACCGGAAATGAGTCGGAAACCACCTCAGCAAATACGCCAAACAATATCGAGATCGATCATTGTTGGATTGAAGCGACGCAGGCCGGCACCGTGCGCGGTATCTTCGTCAATGGCCGCAACATCAACATCCACGATAACTACATCAGTGGATTTCGAAACTCAGGACAGGAGTGTCAGGCGATCCTGTTGGCCGGCGGTCCCGGACCAGTGACGATCGACAACAACTACATGATGTCGCTCGGCGAAGTGTTCATGAGTGGCGGCCTCACTGTCGGCATCCTTCCCGGCGATCTGACATTCACACGCAACTACCTCGAGGCGCCGCAGAAGTACAATCCCTGGAACCCGTCGGTGTTTGACACCAACGACGTGCAGGGATCGACAAACCTCGGTTGTTCGCTAACCTCGAGCGGTACGACTGTCACTTGCGCCGGTCACGGCCAGGGTGTCGTGCCGAATACGACGATACGAGTGCTGAAACTAACCTCCGGACCACAGTCCGGTGAGATGCGTACCGTTTCCAGTGCTCCGACGTCGAGCACCTTGACGATCGAAACGGCGTTCAGCGCTAATCAGAGCGGTGTTTCAGCCACGCTATACACACCGTTCACCGGTCACAAGAACAATTTCGAGTTGAAGTTTCTGGAGGGAACCACAAACCTGATCGAGGGGAATGTTTTTGATGGAACGTGGGTGATGGGCCAGGACGGTACGGGCCTGGTGCTTACGATCCGCACCGAGAATAACGCGTTAACGACTGCAACCATCAAGAACACGACGTTTCAGTACAACTGGTTCCGCCGTTTGAACGGGTTCGTAAAATATCTTTCACCCGACGACTTCAACGGTGGCTCAGGTTTACCCATGGAGGATGTTGTGCTCCGGCACAATTTGATCGAACCGACGTACCAGTTCTCCGGGCCGGGACTGCAATCAGGCAGCCCGTCAAATGCACCGCGCGTTGCGCTATTCAATGGCGCCTCGTCGCCAACGCTCGGCACGGGTATCTGGTTCCAACACAACACGGTCTACTCAGCCAAAAACGTGTCAACCGTGAACGCCTTCGTCGGTAACACTGGTGGCGATTGGATCGATTTCAAGCTCGAAGATAATCTCTTCGCCATCGACAGTTCCTTTGGCGGCATCTTTGGCGAAGGCGCAACCGGAACAGGAACGACTGCGCTCAACAACTGGTGCAATGGCGCCGGGAATTACAGCGCTCTCAACAATACATTTCAGAACCAAAATGTCAGCGGTTATCCGACCGGATCTTTTTCGGAAACGAGTGCCGCGAACTTCGGCTTCAACGACGTAGCGAATCTCGACTTCACGTTGACGAGCGGTCTGTATCGCGCCGGACAGGCGCGCGAAGCATCTGACAACACCGATCGCGGCGCTGACATCACCACGCTTTCAACGAAGATCGGCGCGGACAGTAATGCTTATGCCACTGCCACGATCAGCACGATTACAGGTATCTGGAGCACAGGAACACTGCTCGCAAAGGCCGGTTCGTTCGCTGGAACGGGCAGCACGGGCAATCAGTCAGTGACGGGCGTCGGTTTTCAGCCAAAGGTGGTGTTGTTCCGTTACAACATGTCCGCGGTTGATACTTCGCAGGCAGACGCCATTATCGGTTTTGGCGTCGGCGTTTCGTCCAGCGATCGCAGAGTGTCTGGTAATTACGCGACCGACAATCTCAGTACTTCCGCAAACGCAGCGTGGAACCAAAGTACGTACTGCATCTACACGCCGGGCGGTGGCAGCCGCGCCGATCTTGTCTCGCTGGACGCGGACGGTTTCACGATCAACTGGGTCACTTCCAGTCAAATGTCAGTGCAGTATCTTGCGCTTGGCGGAGATGCGATCACGCACGTCAAAACCGGTTCCGCGGCGGCAAAGACTTCAACTGGAAACGAGTCGTATACGGGCTTGGGTTTTCAGCCGACGGCTTTGCTTGTGTGGGCCGGCAAGTTTTCCACTACACCGCTGGATCAATCTACAAACGGCAGTGGATTGTTTGGTTTTGCGACCAGTTCCAGCGAACGTGGGTTCGTCGCCTGGCGCAACCAGAACGGCAGCAATCCACAAGTCGCTAAACACCGGCAATCGACGCAACGCCTCCTGAGTACGACAACGAACTTTACCGAAGCCGACTTCGTCTCGTTTGACTCAGATGGGTTTACGTTGAACTACACGACTGCGGGAGGAAGTGCTGACGTCTTTTACTATCTGGCGTTGCGCGGACCTCGGGTGAAGGTCAGTTCGTTCAACCAAGCCACGTCGACTGGTAACCAGTCGATCACCGGCGCGGGCTTCACGCCCAAAGCGGCGATCATGGCGTCCGCCAACGACGTTTCGGGTAACAATGATTCAGCGCAAGCGCACGCTCGCGCGAGCTTCGGTTGGGCCACTGGAACGAGTGAACGCGCGAGCCTCTGGCTTGGCGAGACTGACAACGTGAGTCCAACAGTCGCAAAGCGAAATCTGGATCGCACGAAGTTGATAAAGATGATGACGGAAGGCGCATCGCCGACTGTCAACGCGGCCGCGGATCACGTCAGTTTCGATTCCGACGGTCAAACAATCAACTGGTCCACGGCAGACGGTACAGCGCGACAAATCATCGTGCTCTGGATCGGGTGAGGTAGGTAGTCTAACTCTGTGTCTCTGTGCCTCTGTGGTTAATAATGCCTGAGAAAAATAACCACAGAGCACAGAGACGAAGTAACACCTTAGTGTTATCACTGACTTCAACAATCGAGTTACTCCAAAAGACTTCAATCGTGTGATGCCAATGTCACTCGCCTGACTGACAATCACACGACTTACCTGTCCAAGGAGACTTTTGATGAAAAATACGAAAAT
>DATEHX010000035.1:0-17505 GCA_035279345.1 Pyrinomonadaceae bacterium
AAGAGAGCGACGTCAACGTGCCGTCCGCCGAGTCGATCTTTCGCCAGATTCTTTACGGCAATCAGTTTTTCCGGCGTGAGTTTGGCAAGACGAGCGCCGAATACATGCTGCCCGATTGTTTTGGTTTTCCTGCTTCGTTGCCGAGCATCCTGGCCCACGCGGGAATCAAGGGGTTCTCGACGCAGAAGTTGACATGGAACTCCGCGAACGGGATTCCCTTCAACGTTGGCTGGTGGCAGGGACCGGATGGCCGCGGCGTGATCGCTGCGCTAAATCCCGGAAGTTACGGTGGACAGGTTAGAGAAGACATCAGCCGCAGTCCGGCGATCGCTAACCCAAACGCGCGCAACAATCCGGTTGATTGGCCGGCGAGAGTTCAGCGCAATGGCAAAGTCAGCGGACTGTTCACGGACTATCATTACTATGGCACCGGCGACACGGGTGGTTCGCCGCGCGAAGATTCCGTGCGCATGATGGAAACGATCGTTTCCCGCAATGATGGACCGTTGAAAGTCGTCTCCGCGACTGCCGAAGAGATGTTTCTAAACATACGTCCCGATCAGATCAAGGGCTTGCCGCGTTATGAAGGAGATCTTTTGTTGACGGATCATTCCGCGGGTTCGATCACGTCGCAGAGTTATCAGAAGTATTGGAATCGTCAGAACGAACTGCTGGCTGATGCGGCTGAAAAGGCGTCGGTTGGCGCGGCGTGGTTGGGCGCGCGCGCGTATCCGCAAGAGCGGCTGAACAATGCGTGGACGCTTGTGATGGGCGGGCAGTTTCACGACATCCTGCCGGGAACAGCGACGCCGAAGGCGTTTGAGTTTTCGTGGAATGACGATGTGATTGCGTTGAATCAGTTTGCTAGCGTGTGGACGAGCGCGACGGAAGGCATCGCGGCGGGATTGGACACGCAGACTTCAGGCGCGGCGATTGTTGTCTACAATCCGCTTAATATCGAACGTGAAGACGTGGTGGAAGCGGCTGTTCCGGGTTCCGATGGACCCGTTGCGGTTGTTGGACCGGATGGACGTGAAGTGCCGTCGCAGGTAATGGGTGAGAAGGTGTTGTTTTTGGCAAGAGTTGGTTCGGTCGGTTACACAGTTTACGACGTGAAAAGGGGATTGGGACGTGAAGCGTCCGAGTCGACGAGCTTAAAAGTCACGGATTCATCGCTTGAGAATGAACGTTATCGCGTGGGATTGAATCGCGATGGAGATGTAGCGAGTATCTTTGATAAGAAACTGAACCGCGAATTGCTGGAAGCGCCGCTGCGACTCGCGATCAAGGACGACACGCCTGCGGAGTGGCCCGCGTGGAACATGGATTGGACCGATCAGCAGAAAGCGCCGCGTGCTTACGTCAATGGACCAGCGAAGATTCGTGTCGTCGAGAATGGTCCGGTGCGCGTCGCGATCGAAGTGGTGCGTGAGACTGAAGGTTCGAAGTTTCAACAGACCGTGCGGTTATCCGCGGGCGACGCTGGAAATCGCGTCGAGTTTGGCAACGTGATCGAATGGAAGACAAGCAACGCAAACCTCAAAGCTACGTTTCCGCTCACCGCCGCAAACGCGAAAGCGACGTACAACGAGGGAATCGGCACGATCGAACGCGGCAACAACGACGCGCGAAAGTTTGAAGTGCCGTCGCATCAATGGTTCGACCTTACGGACAAAAGCGGATCTTTCGGTATCACGATTCTTTCCGACTGCAAGTACGGCTCAGACAAGCCCGACGATAAAACGCTTCGCTTGACGTTGCTACGCACGCCGGGCATCGGCCCACGCGCAGGCTACGCGGATCAGTCGACGCAGGACTGGGGACGGCATGAATTTGTTTACGGTCTCGCCGCGCACAGCGGCGATTGGCGCCGCGATCGAACAGACTGGCACGCGCAACGTTTGAATCAACCGCTCATTGCTTTCGAGAGTTCAAAACATCCGGGACGTTTAGGGAAGAAGTTTTCGATCCTTAATCTAAATACGGATCGTGTGAGAGTACTCGCACTGAAGAAAGCTGAAGAGAGCGATGAAGTGATCGTGCGCATCGTCGAACTCGACGGCCGCGCGGCTCCAGACGTGCGGATCACGTTTCCAGCGCCCGTGATTGCTGCGCGTGAAGTCAACGCGCAGGAACTACCCGTCGGTAAAGCGACAATAAGGAAGGGTCAACTCGTAACGAATCTTGGGAGATACCAGCCACGCACCTTCGCCGTAAAACTTGCGCCACCATCCATTAAAATCCCCAGGCCGCAATCGGTCCTTATTCCTTTGTCCCACGATCTCGCGGTTGCGACCGCAGATGGGGAAAGGATAAAAGCCGGATTCAACGGAGAAGGATCTGCGCTGCCAGCCGAAATGCTGCCGCGCGAAATCGGATACGGCGGCATAACGTTTCGCATGGCGAGTGGAAAAGCGAACGCGCTGGTTCCGCGCGGGCAAAGCATCCCGATTCCCGCTGGAGTTCGTCGCTTGTACGTTCTTGCAGCGTCGATTGGCGGAGATGAACAAATCAGCTTCCGCGTCGGCAACGAATCAAAAGACCTGACAATCCAGAGTTGGAACGGCTTCATCGGACAGTGGGACAATCGACAGTGGAAACGAACCGAAGTCCAGGTGCCGCCACGTACGCCGCCACCTGACGTCCCGCCCGACATCGCCGCGGTCTTGCAACGTTCGCGCACGCGCGTCGATCCGTACGGTCAAATGACCGGCATCACGCCCGGTTTCATCAAGCGTGCGCCACTTGCCTGGTTCGCGTCGCACCATCACACTGCCGCAGGCACAAATGAGGCGTATGCTTACTCGTATCTGTTTGCTTACGAGATCGACGTCCCGGCAAATGCCACAACGTTGAGGCTTCCGCACAACGAACAGATTCGCATCATGGCAATCACCGGCTCGAACGAATCGCAACGAGTGAAACCAGCACGCGAACTCTACCGGCTATGAGCGCCCTTTCATTAAAAGGAATTCGCAAATCGTTTGGCCCAACCGTGGCGCTCGACGGCGTGGATCTCGAACTACGCCCGGGCGAAGTGCACGCACTGATCGGCGAAAACGGAGCCGGCAAGAGCACCCTGATGAACGTTATCGCCGGATCGCTGAAACCCGACGATGGTCAAATGCAGATCGACGGACACGCCTTTTCACCCGCGAGTCCGCTCGACGCACGCACACACGGCATCGCACTGATTCACCAGGAATTGTCGTTGTGTCCACATCTATCCGTAGCCGAAAACGTGCTCATGGGAATCGAATCGTCACGTTTCGGCTGGCTCGATCGCGACAAACTACGAACACGCACAAACGAAGTGCTGCGCACGTTTCATCACTCAGACATCGCTCCGGAAAAACGCGTCGGCGATCTCCCGGTCGCCGCACGGCAGATCGTCGAGATCTCGCGCGCCCTCGCGGCACGCGCGCGCATCATCCTGATGGACGAGCCGACCAGCAGTCTGCAACGCGACGACGTCACGAATCTCTTCACGCTGATCCGCAAGCTCAGCTCTGAAGGTATTTCCGTTATCTACATCAGTCACTTCCTCGAAGAGGTGCGCCAGATCGCCGATCGTTTCACCGTGTTGCGTGATGGACGCAGCGTGGCCACCGGTGCGATCGCCAGCACGAGCGACGACGAACTGATCGCCAAAATGGTCGGACGCACACAACAGAACCTGTTTCCCGATCGCCAAACCAGCAACCCGACGCACGAAACGATTTTGGAAGTACGAAACCTCGCCGCGCCACCGTTACTAAAGGATGCCAGTTTCGATCTGCGGCGCGGCGAAATACTCGGTATCGCCGGTCTGATGGGTTCAGGCCGCACGCCGCTGTTGCGCGCCATCTTCGGTCTGGAGCCTCCGGATAGCGGAACGATTTCAGTTAACAAACGTGCGCTACCGAGCGGACGCGCCACGCCGGCTATGCGTTTAATAGAAGGTCTCGGCTATCTCAGCGAGGATCGTAAAGGCGACGGTTTGACGTTGAATCAATCGTTGTCAGACAACGTGACGGTTACGAAGTTTGACACGTGCTCACGTTGGGGCTGGCTCGATCTCTCGTCACAACGCCGGCAGGCAGAACGGCTCGTCAACGCGCTGAAGATCAAAACGCGCAACGTGCAAGACCCGGTCGGATCGCTTTCGGGAGGGAACCAACAAAAGGTGATCGTTGCGCGGCTGCTTCATCAGGATGCGGACGTGCTACTGCTCGACGAGCCGACGCGCGGCATCGACATCGGCAGCAAGGCGCAGGTTTACGAAACGATTTCCGCGTGTGCCGCGCAGAACAAAGCCGTGCTGATGGTCAGTTCGTATTTACCGGAACTGTTTGGCATGTGTGATCGTCTGGCGGTGATGAGCCGCGGCCGGCTTTCGAAGGTTAAGCGGATCGATCAGTGGACACCGGAAAGCGTGTTAGCCGCGGCTGTGGGAAGCGGGGATAAAGACAGATGAAATTAGGAATGCGGATTGTCACAAACACCCATCGATAATTCTCCGCGGAGTTTTCGCGCGCCGGGGCGGGTCAATCTGATCGGCGAACATACGGACTACAACGACGGCTTCGTGATGCCGGCGGCGATCGACCTCTCCGTCTTCGTACGCGTGTGGCCGCGCGAAGGTCGCAAGCTCGACATCCACTCAGAAAACTTCGCCGAGAATATTGAATTCGATCTCGACGAGCCGAATCCGGCGCCGCGCAATCATTGGAGCGATTACGCAGTTGGTGTCGCGGTGATGCTCGAACGCGCGGGACATCGCTTGCGTGGCGCGTACTTGCAAATTCGCGGCGAAGTTCCGGTCGGTTCGGGTTTGAGTTCTTCGGCTGCGGTGGAAGTCGCAACGGCCTGTGCGCTTATGGCGAACTCCGATCTTTCGATAGACAAACGCGAGCTCGCCTTACTCTGTCAAAAAGCAGAGAACGAATTTGTCGGCGCGCGTGTCGGCATCATGGACCAGTTTACGTCGCTGTTCGGTCAGGATCGGCGAGCGCTGTTGCTCGATTGCCGCTCGCTGGAATTTAAGTTGTTGCCGTTGCCTGACACAGTGAAACTGGTTATTTGCAACACGATGGTGAAACATGCGCTGGCGTCGAGCGCTTACAATGAACGCCGCGCGCAGTGCGAAGCCGGCGTGCGTCATCTCGCGCAGTTTTTGCCGGATGTGAAGGCGTTGCGTGATGTGTCGATCGGCCAACTCCTAGAGTTTGGCCGCGAGCTTCCCGAAGTGGTCTATCGTCGTTGCCGTCATGTGATAACCGAAAACGCGCGTGTGCTGGCAGCGGCTGAGACATTGGAGCAACACGATTTGTATGCGTTTGGTGAGTTGATGGCGGAATCGCATCGCAGCCTGCGCGATGATTACGAGGTGAGTAGTACGGAATTGGATTTGATGGTTGATCTCGCGCGTCCTGTTAAGGGAGTTTACGGGGCGCGAATGACGGGCGGAGGCTTTGGCGGTTGCACCGTGAATCTGGTCGACGCCGATCGTGTAGAACAGTTCAAGCAAAGTGTGCCGAAGAGCTACGAGCGAGTCACCAAACTGCAACCGGAGATCTACGTTTGTGAGCCTTCGAATGGGGCGGAAGAAATCTGATGAAACTGATCATTCTGGCGGCCGGGTACGCCACGCGTCTTTATCCATTGACACTCAATCAGCCCAAGCCGCTGTTGCCGGTTGCGGGCAAACCGATGATCGAACACGTGGTGGACCACGTCGCCAGCGATCGGGATATAGATCACGCTTACATCGTGACGAATGCCAAGTTTGTGACCCACTTTGAAAACTGGGCGAGGTCGTACACGCGCCCTAATCTTCATTTCGGGTTCACGATCGTCAACGACCAGAGCACTGACGATTCAAACAAGCTCGGCGCGATCGGCGATCTGCATCTCGTGCTGACCAAACATGAGATTGACGACGACATCCTCGTGATCGGCGGCGACAACCTGTTCAGTAACGACCTCGACGAGTTTAGTGATTACTGCAAACAGAAGAACGCGCCGGTGACGGGCGTTTACGACGTTGGCGATCTCGAAGCGATCAAGAAATACAACGCGATCGAGATCGATGAGGATCATCGCATTACTTATTTCGAAGAGAAGCCGAAAGAGCCCAAGAGCACGCTGACCGGAATCGCGCTTTATTTCTATCCGCGAGTGACGCTCGCTCTGATTCGCCAGTACATTGCCGAAGGAAACAATCCTGACCAACCGGGCCGCCTGGTCCAGTGGATGTACCCGCGCGTGCCGTTTTATGTTTGGAAGGTGCCGGGGCTGTGGTATGACGTGGGTTCGATTGAAACTCTGGAAGAGGCGAATCGTGTGTTTGGGGAGCTGCGCCACAGATAAACGTGAATATAAGCAAGCAACACTTCGGTACGGCTGACGGTCAGGCCGTGAGCCTTTATACGTTAAGGAATGAACACGGATTTGAAGTGTCGATAGCAAGCTACGGTGGCGCGGTCGTTTCGATCAAGGCGCCGGACCGGCGCGGAGACTTTGCGGATGTAGCGTTGGGCTTTGAGACGCTCGAGGAGTATGTCAGGAACCCGCGGTATTTCGGTGGGTTGATCGGGCGACACGCGAATCGCATAGCTTTGGGGCGGTTCTCGCTGAATGGTGTTGACTATCAGTTGACGCAGAACAACGGCGTAAATCATCTGCACGGCGGCGCGAAGGGATTTGATAAACAGGTGTGGGCAGCCACGGAAGTAACTTCAGTAAGTATCGCGAGCTTGTACCTTGAGTACTTGAGTGCTGACGGTGAAGAAGGTTATCCCGGAAATGTCAAAGTGCGTGTGATCTACGCGCTGATGCACAACAACGAACTGATTATCCACTACGAAGCATGCACGGATCGCGACACCATCGTTAATCTCACCAACCACACATACTTCAATCTTGCGGCCAGCGGCGACATCCTGAGCCATGAGTTGACGTTGCACGCTGATGCTTTTACGCCGGTATCGAAGGAATTAATCCCGACGGGTGAGATTGAGTCTGTGGAAAACACGGTGATGGATTTTCGCCGGAGCAGACCGATTGCGACCGGCGGCTACGATCACAACTTCGTAGTCAATGATTACAACGGCTCGTCGAGGCATGCGGCGCGTCTGTACGAGCCGGAGTCCGGTCGCGTGCTCGAAATAATCACCACGCAGCCTGGTATACAGTTCTACTCAGGAAACTTCCTGGATGGCAGCTTGATAGGAAAGGGTGGTGTTGCGTATCACCAGTACGCGGGTCTATGCCTGGAGCCGCAGCACTTTCCTGACGCGCCGAATCACGCAAACTTCCCGAGCACCGTGCTGCGTGCGGGCGAAACTTACAGACACTTTTCCCAGTACCGCTTCTCATGCGACTAATTCTTATCGGTGTAATCAGTGTAATCTGTGGCTTCAACCCAAACGCCACCGCTAACCGCGAATTCAAGTTCAATAACGCCCCTTCACCAGTCGCAAACGACGCAGCCGCAAGCGCCAAACTCACACTGATCGATGGCAATCTCGACTCCGGCAGCGCGGAACTCAACGCCCTGATCGACGGCCGCTTGCCCACTAACGAAGACGATCCCGGCGCGAATGTGTACTTCAACGCAGGCAGTTCAGGCGGGCGATTCAGGATGGACCTGGGCCAAGGCATCGAGATCGCGCAAGTGAACACTTACTCGTGGCATCCGAGCAGTCGTGGTCCACAGTTGTACAAGCTCTACGCCGCCGCCGGTGCTGAAGAGAGTCTCGATCTGAATCCAAAGCGTGGCATCGATCCGTCCACTCGTGGCTGGAAATTCATCACGACCGTGAACACGTTGCCGCAACAGGGCGAGGACGGCGGCCAGTACGGCGCGAGCGTGAAAGACTCAAGCGGCAGTCTGGGAAAGTATCGCTACTTGCTTTTCGATTGTTATGTGACGGAGTTGTACGACAACTGGGGCAACACGTTCTACAGCGAGATCGACGTCATCTCGAAGCCTCGTACGCCCTAATCGCTTCCTCGTGTCTTAAAGTGAGTCCAATATCATCCAGCCCCTCTAACAGGCAATACCGCTGAAAACTTCCGACCTCAAATGGAACGGACAATCCGTGTCCATCCGTGATCATCTGTGGCCCAAGATCGACGGTCAATTGATAACCCTCGATTTCCTGCGCACGCCTCATGATCTCTTCGACAGGCACAGCAATCGGCAACATACCGTTCTTGAAACAGTTGTTGGCAAAGATATCCGCAAACGACGGCGCAATGATTACTCGAAACCCAAACTCGCCGAGCGCCCACGGCGCATGTTCACGCGATGAACCACAACCAAAGTTCTTGCCAGCCACGAGTATCGACGCACCCTGGTAGCGCGGCTCATTCAGCACAAACGACGGATTCGGCTGACCGTCAGCCAAATAGCGCCAATCGTTAAAAAGAAACTGACCAAAACCCGTGCGCTCGATCCGTTTCAAAAACTGTTTCGGAATGATCTGATCGGTGTCGACGTTCGCCCGATCGAGCGGCGCAACAAGCCCGGTGTGTTTTGTGAAGGGTTTCAAGTTTACTTAAACTCCCACTCCCGCACGTCAGTAAAGTGGCCCTTGATCGCCGCCGCCGCCGCCATCATCGGGCTCACTAGATGCGTGCGTCCGCCGCGTCCCTGCCGTCCTTCGAAATTCCGATTGCTGGTCGAAGCACAACGCTCACCGGGCTCGAGTACGTCGGCATTCATTCCCAGGCACATCGAACAACCCGCTTCGCGCCACTCAAAACCAGCTTCGCTGAAGATGCGATCCAGACCTTCGCGTTCCGCCTCGCGCTTTACTTCCTGCGAACCCGGCACAACCATCGCACTCACGGTCGAACTAATGCGATAACCCCTTACCACACGCGCCGCAGCGCGCAGATCTTCGATGCGCGCATTTGTACACGAACCGATAAACGCGCGATCGATCCTAATGTCCTGAATGCTCGTGCGCGGCGCGAGCGCCATGTATTCGAGCGCACGTTCCGCTGCCTGGCGATCTGATGAGTTTGTTACGTCGGCGGGATCGGGAACGTGGCTCGTCACCGGAACGACCATGCCCGGACTCGTGCCCCACGTCACAAACGGTTCCAGTCGCGAGGCATCGATCTCCACCGTCGCGTCAAACACCGCATCATCATCACTCACAAAAGTGCGCCAGTGACTCACCGCCTTTTCCCACTGCTCGGGTGCAAACCGCCGGCCTTTCAAATACGCGAACGTGGTTTCATCAGGCGCGATCATGCCCGCACGCGCGCCGGCTTCGATACTCATGTTGCAGAGCGTCATGCGCGCTTCCATCGAAAGCGCACGCACCGCTTCGCCCGTGTACTCGATCACGTATCCGGTCGCGCCGTCGGTGCCGATCTTGCCGATGATGCTGAGCGCGAGATCCTTTGCGGTGACACCTTCGGGCAGCGCGCCCGTAGTGTGCACTCTCATCGTGCGCGGTTTGTTTTGCGGCAGACACTGCGTCGCGAGTACGTGTTCGACTTCACTCGTGCCGATGCCAAACGCGAGCGCGCCAAACGCACCGTGTGTGCTCGTGTGGCTGTCGCCGCAAACGATCGTCATGCCCGGTTGCGTGAGTCCGAGCTCGGGACCGATGACGTGCACGATGCCTTGTTCGGGCGAGTAAATATCAAACAACTCGATGTTGAACTCTTTGCAGTTGCGACGAAGTGTTTCGACTTGATTGGCCGCGACCGCGTCTGCAATCGGCAGACTGCGATCGGTCGTCGGCACATTGTGGTCCACCGTTCCGAAAGTCAGATCGGGACGGCGAACAGTGCGGCCCGCTTGTCGCAGACCAGCAAACGCCTGGGGAGACGTGACCTCGTGAATGAGGTGCAGATCGATATAGAGCAGCGTGGGCTCGCCGTCCGCCTCACGAACGACGTGTGCTTGCCACAGTTTGTCGAATAGGGAAGGCATTACGTATCAGAAACCCACCGACTAAAGTCGGTGGTACTTTCATATCTACCTACTGCTGGTGTAGGTAAAGTATTAAATCCCACCGACCATGTCGGTGGTACTTCATATGCTACCTAAACTGCGTGATAGGCGTGGCGCATGTCGGCGATTTCAGTTACGGCTTCGCAGATCAGTTCGCCAATTTCACTGGTGCTCGCGAGATAGCCGCCGGTGCCGGAAGCGATGTCCGGCGTGCGATAGCCGGCTTCGAGCACAGCCTGAATCGCGTTTTCGATGTCCGTCGCTTCCTGATCGAGCCCCGCCGAGTGGCGCAACATCATCGCCGCTGACGCGATCGCACCGCAAGGATTCGCAATGCCCTGACCCACAATGTCCGGCGCCGAACCGTGCACCGGTTCGTAAAGCCCGACTTCGCCACCGATCGTCGCCGAAGCAAGCATGCCAAGCGAACCGGCAATCACCGCCGCTTCGTCGGACAGAATGTCGCCAAACAGGTTCTCGGTCAACACGACGTCAAACCGGCGCGGATTCACCATCAAGTGCATCGCGCACGCGTCGACGTAGACATGGTCCAACGTGACGTCCGGATAATCACGCGAAACGCGCATTACCGTCTGCCGCCAGAGTTGCGACGTCTCCAGCACGTTTGCCTTATCAACCGAAGTGACTTTTCCACGCCGTCCGCGCGCCGCTTCAAAAGCGATGCGCGCGATCCGTTCGATCTCTTCGACTGAATACGTCATCGTATTGACGGCGACAGTCGAATCCGTAATTCCACGCGGCTCGCCGAAGTACAACCCGCCAAGCAACTCGCGCACAATCAAAATGTCCGCGCCGTCAATCACGTCTTCACGCAACGGCGAGCAACCAGCGATCGCCGCATACGACATCGCGGGCCGCAGATTGGCGTAACCGCCCAACGCCCGCCGCAGCAACAACAATCCCGCTTCGGGGCGCTGGTTCGGCGGCAGCCGGTCGTATTCAGGAGCACCGACCGCGCCGAGCAGCACCGCGTTGCTGGCCAAGCACGCATCCAGTGTTTTCGTCGGCAACGGCGAACCGAATTCACGGATTGCCGTGCCCCCTATCGCTTGTTCCTCAAACTCGAACCGGTGTCCGTTGATGGCCGCAACAGTTTGCAGTACGCGAACCGCTTGCGCCGTGACCTCTGGTCCAATTCCGTCTCCTGGTAGTACCGTAATTCTTAATCTCATGATTTTCACGCGGCTGCGCTAAGCAGCGAAATCAAATCCTGGTCGTAAATCCGTTTCTTCTTGTCGGCTAAATCCGTGAACCTCTGGTACGCCACGTCTAACTCTGTTGGACTAACCTGGTAGCCCAACTCGACATAACGCAGCGAGAGCGCATGACGCCCGGAATGCTTGCCGAGCACGAGCGAATTTGCCGTCACGCCGACTGATTCCGGCGTCATGATCTCATAGCAGAGCGGATTGTTGATGACGCCGTGTTGATGAATGCCGGCCTCGTGCGCAAACGCGTTGCGGCCGACGATCGCTTTATTTGGTTGCACGTCGAAACCGACGATGCTCGAAAGTAACTGACTCGCCGGGTAAAGTTCAGTGGTGACGATTCCGGTTTCGAAAGGCAAACGATCCGCGCGTACGTGCAACGCCATCACGATCTCTTCCAACGACGCATTGCCCGCACGTTCGCCAATTCCGTTAATGGTGCATTCAACTTGCCGTGCGCCGGCTTCAAACGCCGCCAGACTGTTGGCCACCGCGAGGCCGAGATCGTTATGGCAGTGAACACTGACGATCACGTCTCTGTCTCTCACGACTCGCTCGCGCACCTGTTGGACCAGACGCGCCATCTCCGGCGGCGTCGTGTAACCAACAGTGTCCGGCACGTTCAGCACCGAAGCACCGGCATCTACAGCCACATCAAGCACTTCGCAAAGATAGTCGATGTCGCTGCGCGTGGCGTCTTCGGCTGAAAACTCGACATCCTCAGCGTAATCGCGCGCCCGGCTGACAGCCGCGCGTGTCATCTCGATCACTTCCGCCCGCGATTTCTTGAGTTTGTGTTCGAGGTGAATGTCAGATGTGGCGCAGAAAGTGTGAATTCGGGGATGTGCGGCGCGCGTCAACGCTTCAGCGGCACGCACTACATCCTGTTCGGCGGTGCGACACAATGCAGCGACTTTTACCTCGCGACACCGCGTAGCGACCGCTCGCACCGCGGCAAAATCGCCATCCGACGCGATCGGAAATCCGGCTTCAATGATGTCGACGCCGAGTTCCTCGAGCTTCTCCGCCATCCTGACTTTCTCGCGCAGGTCCATCGAACAGCCCGGTGACTGTTCGCCATCGCGCAACGTCGTGTCGAAGATGCTGATTCTGGGCATTAGGGATTCCTCCTGTAGGCAAGGAGGGAATGCTACGGTGGGATGGGCCAAGGAGTCAAAGCTATAATCTTTATAGAAAGATAAATTCTATTTACCCAAAAGCAATCCACAGATTACGCAGAGTTTCTGTGTAATCTGTGGATGGTTTACTTGCCGGGGACTTGGGCAATAAGGTGCGCGTAGTCCTCGAATTGGCCCGTGTAGTAGAGCCGGGTAAGGTCCTTTTCGAGTTGGTTCTGTTGGGTTTGACGCAGGCGCGTTCGGATCTCGCGGAAGATTTTTTCCTTCAACCAGTAGCCGTGATCGTAGCGTTCGCCGATCGCTGAGGCGGAAGCAAGCTTGTCGATCTCGGGTGTCGTCAGGCCACGACGCCACGCGGCGCGATAGATTGTCAGCGCTTCCTGAAAAGACTCATTGGAGATCTGAGTGAAGTATTCGTTAAGACCTTTCCAGCCTTCCTTGTGAATGTCGAACAGCGGCACAACATCCGGATGCGGATTGTTTGCCGAACGGTAATCAAGCAGCGACACGCGCAAATCGATCGTGCGATCGCCGTCGTAGTCGTACTCAATCGTATCGAGAAAACCGTTGTTGTCCGTGTCGGTGTACTTCACGACCTCTTCAACGCGCGGCGCGATCGGGCGCGGCGAAGGTGTTTTGTTACCACCATGAAATTCGCCGTTCTTGTCGACGGTCCATGCGCCCCACTCCGCGCCCGCGAGGTGCAGCTTCCGATCGAACACGCCGACGTAAAGCTTGCCGCCGCCTGAATTATCTTCGTCAAACTCACCCCGGTCGCCGAGTGAATCAGCCTGCGGATGACCAGAGATGCCTGGGCGTTCGTTGGGTCCGACCATCGCCAGCTCGGCGTAATTGCTACGGCGCCACTTCTTCGTGGAATAGAGATCGATCTCCTTTGGACCACCGAATCCGTGCATCGGGTAGTACATCTCCACGCGTTCCCAGCGATGATCGTCGTCGTCTTCGTCAAACACGAAATACATCGAGCCCCAGCGCGCGTTGAAAAAACTGTCGAAGCTCTTCTCGTGCGGCATGTAAATCAGCTCGTCGATCTGCCGCCAGTTGTTCCACTGAAAACAGTGATCGAACTTCGGATTGCCTTTCAACGCTGGATACTTGTGCACGAATTGTCGATATGGAATCCCCGGACCGCCCGCGCCGCGCAACGACATGTCGTAGTCAGTCTCGTTGCCTTTGGTTGAGTCGTTGTCGACGTCGAACGTGGCGAATGCTTCGTTGAGAACACCGGAAAGGTTTGTAACGTCTTTGTCGAGCGGCGGCACGGGATCGAGCCAGCGAATGGCCATCTCGCTCGCGCCGTCTTTGTCCAAGTCGAAGAAAGCAAAGGGGTTTTCCCAGTTGAGACGCGGATCGGGCAGCGATTGCGGCGGCCGGTGAACTTTCAGAAAAACAGCATCGCCGTTGTAATCGGGAAGCCAATCGGTGAGGCCGGTGTAGCCCCAGTTGTCGTTGTCGAAATCAAACCTGGTCCAATCGAGCCAGCCGAGCACGCCGTCTTTCTCGACGTCGATGAACACCATCCAATGTGAATTGCCGGGATCCCATTTGCCATTGGACCACTCGCGAGCCTGAGTGGCGAAGGCTTGCAGATCGGCGCGGCCGTCGCTGTCGTTGTCGGCCCACTTGATGTTGATATCGAGCACGCTGTCGTAAACGCCGTCGCCGTTCTTGTCGATCTGCATGACGTCCGCGACCTGATCGCCACGCGTGTCGGTCGGGAGCATGTCGCTGTTTTCGTCGAGCCAGCGCACGCGCTTTCCGTTCCACCAGCGTTCGAGGATGTCGGGTTTGCCGTCGTTATTGATGTCGAGACGAACGATCTCGTCGTCAGGCGTCGTTGATTTGAGTGCTGTTTTGCGGAGGTCCCCGTCCACAGAAAAAACAGATAGAAGAGTAAAAAGACAGAATGTTATATAAGACATGGCGGTGGCTTATAGCACTCAGGTTTGCGACTGGCAAGAAGGTTCTTTCTGAAGTATGCAGGAAAAAGAGTTCGTCGCTCTCGTTAACAGGCTGGAACTTTACGAACGCGATCACCCCGCGATGTACCGGGTCCGCGTCGGATTACTTGCCGGGCTCGGTTATCTGGTTCTGTTTGGTGCGCTAGGTGTGGCCCTGCTTTTTGTCGTCGGCGTCATCAACCTGGGCAGACTCAATGTGTTCATCATATCGTCGTTGATATTTGTGCTCGGCACTGCGTTTGTGATCCTGCGCTCATTGTGGATTGAATTTCCCGACCTCGAAGGACATGAGTTGAAATACGACGACGCGCCAAGGCTATTTGAGCTGGTGAAGGAAGTGCGCGCGGCCACTGCCGGCCCTTCGTTATACAAGGTGCTGCTCACGAACGAATACAACGCCAGCATCGTGCAACATCCGCGGCTCGGAATGTTGGGCTGGCACCAGAACTATTTGCAAATAGGTTTGCCGTTGCTGCGCGCGCTTTCGCCGAACGACATCCGGGCCATCGTCGCGCACGAGTTTGGACACCTGTCAGGAAGTCACGGAAAATTTACGAGTTGGATCTATCGCGTGCGGCAAACCTGGATTCAGGTGCTGGAAACAGCAGAAAAACACCGGACCGAGGGTTTGGGCATTTTCGTGCGCTTCTCTAATTGGTATGCGCCTTATTTCAATGCTTACTCGTTTGTGTTGGCGCGGGCGCAGGAATACGAAGCAGATCGTTGCGCGGTGACTGTTTCCGGCAAAGAGAAGACGGCGTGTGCGCTGATCAATTTGAAGTTGAAAGGCAAACTGCTAACGGATGAATTTTGGCCCGCGATCTTCGCACGCGCGGATACGGACTGCGAGCCGCCGCGCGAGTGTTTCGCGGAGATGCTTCAGTCGCTGTGCGAACCGATTGCGCCGGAGAAAGCGCAGGTTTGGTTTTCGGAAACGTTGACTGTTCGCCATCGCTATGACGACACACATCCGGCGCTGGCGGATCGTTTGGCGTCGATCGGTTATGCCGAAGTACGTAACAGTGCTGACCTCGGGTCGTTTGTCGCGACTGAAGATCAGCCGCGCGCGGATCAGTATTTTATTGCGCGCTTTCCGCAGGATTTTATCGGCCGGCAGAACGATTCGTGGAAAGAAGAGGTGGCCACGAGTTGGAGTGAACGGCACAAGTTTGTGTCTGAAGCGCAGCAGGCGCTGGCCGGTTTTGAAGAGAAAGCCCAGGCCGCGGAGTTGACGGCTGAGGAGTCCTGGGAACGCGCGCGATTCCTGGCTGGCAAGGATGGTGTCGTGGTGGCGGCGCCGTTAATGCGTGAAGTGCTGGCTTTAGCGCCGGAACATGTAGGCGCGAACTATAGCTTAGGCGAAGCGTTGCTCCAGCAGTGCGACGAAGCAGGCATAAAGCATATTGAAGCGGCCATGGAGAAGGATGCGCATGCGATTCCGGCAGGGTGCGAGACGATCATTTCGTTCTTGATGACGCACGGCCGGATGGACGAGGTGGAAAAGTATCGCGACTGCATCAGTGGTTACTATGACGAGCTTACGTGGGCGCGGCGCGAGCGCGAGACCATGACGAAAAGCGATGCGTATGAGTCACACGGATTGCAGAGTGAAGCCGTGGAAGTGTTGCGCGAGCAGCTTGCGACGGTGCCGCTATTGGAGGTTGCGTACCTCGTGAAGAAGGTGTGCAAACATTTTCCGCAGGACACTTGTTACGTTCTCGGCGTCACTTCCAAACGTATTTTAGGTTTGCAGCTCGACGGGCGTGACACCAAACTCGTAAATCAGCTAGCGACGACTATTAACTACTCCGACTACACTTTCATCATTGCGCTGGAACACAGTTACAAATCGCTGCGAAAGATCTTCAAACGAATTGAAGGTGCGGAGATCTATCGTGCCTCGTAACGCGATCGAGGTTACAACGAGAAGCTGCCGTAGAAGGCGCTGTTCTCGCCGGAGCGCGACCACGGCGAGCCGATCGCTTTGCCCGAATAACCGGCGCGAACGGTGTAGCCGACCTTCCGGTTTTCCAGCCCGACCAAGGGTGAGTACCAGACGAGGTTTGGCATCTTGCAGCAGAGATCGTTGGGCATTGCTTCGACGTCGATCGTTGCGTCGTCGGCTTTGACAAGGTAACTGCGGCCGTTGCGATTGAAACTGATCGGCGTTGAACGAACGGTAATCACATTACCTAACGCCGCGGCGTACTTTGTCTTCAGCGCCGCGATCATTGCTTGCGATTGAGCTGCTGACGCCTGGGCGTCAATTATGACTTCGGTTTGACGCGCGGCCTGGGCGTCCGAGAGATTCTCGTCCGCGGTGACAATCGCCAGCGCGCGCACGCCCGTGAGATCTACGCCCTGCCATTTTCCGGAGGTAACGTTCCACGCCATCATTGCATCGCGGCCGGTCGTGACGACTTCGCCGTTGTAGTGACAAGCACCGGCGAAAACACTCGCCGTGCGCACTTCAACATAGTCGCCGCGCAGGCTAATGTTCTCGGCTTGCGAACTGAAAACCAGTGCGCAAATAGATACGATCATCACGGCCGCTGCAAACAAGACTCTTCGCATTTCTTTACCTCCGTTAAAACCATCCACAGATTACGCAGATTATAACCCTTTGACCGCGGAGTTGTAGCACGCACGGCCGGGGCCGCAGCGATCGGGATCGACGCGGGCGTTGTCAGGGCCGATTACTTCCTGCGTTTCACAGCACCAGACGTGGTTTGCGGCGTCGAGATAATCGTCGGCGCTGGCCGCGAGCCGGTCGAGCAGAAAGAATTTCTTTGACCGCAGCGAGCCGCAGAATGGGGACAGAACAGGCTCAGGCGCAGCAGTTGTTTCGGTGAGTTCGTCAGCCATTGTTTCCTCCTACCTTCGCTAGCGCGCGGCGCACGAGCGTCTGCGCGAGCGGAACCTTGTACGCATTCTTTTCGAGTGGCTTGGCCTCCGCGAGCGCGATCTTCGCGGCTTCGGCAAGCACGTCGGGCTTCAATTCCTTGCTAACAAGAAACTTCTCCGCTGCCGGCACGCGCCACGGAATCGGCGCGACGCCACCGAGCACGATCCGCGCTTCGCGCACCGTGTTATTGGGAGCAAGCTGCACCGCGGTGGCTACCGACGCCAGCGCGAAGTCGAGTGATTCACGTTCTTTGAATTTCAAGTACGTCGAACGTGCCGCGAGCGCCGACGCC
>DATEHX010000036.1:0-7754 GCA_035279345.1 Pyrinomonadaceae bacterium
GGATCCACGGGAAAGATTGCCAGCCTCGGTGACCGGATCAAAGTGACTGTCAAAGAGGCTTCTCCCGACGGCACCATCAAGAAGGGAACGGTCCAGGACGCGGTGATCGTGCGCACGCGTAAGGAAGTGCGCCGGGCTGACGGTACTTATGTTCGCTTCGATCAGAACGCCGCGGTGCTCATCAAGGAAGACGGAACGCCGATTGGAACGCGCGTGTTTGGACCAGTGGCGCGTGAACTGCGCGATAAAAACTTCATGAAGATCGTTTCACTCGCGCCGGAGGTGATTTAAGACATGGCAGGAACAAAGCGCGTGAGAATCAAGAAGAACGATCAGGTGGCCGTCATTGCCGGACGCGACAAGGGCCGGCGTGGCCGGGTGCTGGAAGTGAACCCGACAAAGGGCAAGATTCGCGTTGAAGGCATCGGGATGATCAAGCGGCATCAGAAGGCCAATCCGCAGGCGAATCGCGGTGGCGGGATTGTCGACAAAGAGTCGTTTATCGACATCTCCAATGTGCAACTGATCGATCCGCAATCGGGTAAACCGACGCGCACGAAGTATCAGGTCGAAAGCGATGGTTCGAAGACTCGCGTAGCGGCTTCAAGCGGTCACACATTGGAGAAGTAGGCGGAGAAACAGCATGGCTGCAAGGTTAAAAGAGCGATATCAAAAAGACGTGGCGCCGCAGATTGCCAAGGAGTTCGGCATCACCAATCCCATGGCCGTGCCGCGGCTCGAGAAGGTTGTCATCAACATGGGAATGGGCGAGGCGATCGCCAACAACAAAATTCTCGACACTGCGGCCGACGAACTGCGCTCCATCACGGGCCAGAAGCCGGTGATCACCAAGGCGAAGAAGTCGATCGCGTCGTTCAAGCTGCGGCAGGGAATGCCCATTGGCGTCGTGGTCACGCTGCGTGGCGATCGTATGTATGAGTTTCTCGATCGGCTCGTTTCGGTGGCGCTGCCGCGTGTTAGAGACTTCCGCGGTGTTTCGCCGAAGGCTTTCGACGGCCGTGGCAACTACACGATCGGTATTCGCGAGCAATTGATCTTCCCGGAGATCGATTTCAATAAAGTCGACAAGCTGCGCGGCATGAACATCTCGATCGTGACCACCGCGAGGAATGACGAGCAAGCGCGGGCGCTGCTGAAGGCGCTGGGCATGCCCTTTAGAACGAACTAAATAGGTCCTATAGGACCAATAGGACCTATAACAATAGGACCTATAACAATAGGACCGCTCTCGAGAAAGAACCTATGGCAAAGAAATCACTAATCGCGAAGGCGGCACGCAAACCGAAGTTTTCGGTGCGCGCCTACACTCGATGCAAACGCTGCGGCCGGCCGCGTGGCTACTTGCGGAAGTTCAACCTGTGCCGCATCTGTTTTCGCGAGTTGGCGCTTCAGGGCCAAATCCCTGGCGTAGTTAAGTCGAGCTGGTAAAAGCATTTTCGATTGCCAATTGCCAATTGCCGATTGTGAAGAAAATCGGAAATCGGCAATCGGAAATCGGCAATTACAAAACGGAGTTACTTCATGACTGATCCCATTGCCGATATGTTGACGCGAATCCGCAACGCCATCGCGGCGAAGCATTCGCGGGTTGATATTCCGGCTTCCAAGCTCAAACTTGAGATTGCCCGCATCCTGAAGGAAGAGGGCTACATCAACAACTTCGTCATCAAGGGCGAAGGTCTCAAGCGCACGATTAGAATCTTCCTGCGCTACGACGCACGCGGTACGTCATCAATCACGTACCTCCAGCGCGTCTCGACTCCCGGCCGGCGCGTGTACGTCGGATCGAGTCAGATTCCGAAAGTGCTCGGCGGTTACGGCATCAATATCGTCTCGACCTCGAAAGGGTTGATGAGCGGCAAGGCCGCGCGCCGCGAAAACATTGGCGGAGAGCTGTTGGCGCAGATTTACTAGCATTGCCGATTGCCAATTGTCGATTGCCGATTGAAAAAAGGCCGTTCGCAAGAGATAAATTGGAAATCGAAAATCGAAAATCGGAAATAACTTTATGTCGCGAATTGGAAAAAAAGTAATCACAGTCCCTAAGGGCGTGACCGTCACCGTGCACCAGCAGGAGCTCGAAGTCAAAGGTCCGAAAGGCACGCTGAAGACTCCGATCCCGGCCGGGATCAGTTTCAAGCTCGAAGGCGAGGAACTGCGTGCGGAGCGCGCCACTAACGAGCAGGCGGCGCTGCACGGTCTTGCGCGCGCACTCGCTAACAATGCGATCGTCGGCGTCACTGAAGGATTCACCAAGCAGATGGACGTCGTCGGCGTTGGTTACAAGGCCGACGTGCAGGGCAAGAAGATCGTCTTCTCGCTGGGCTACTCGCATCCGATCGAGTTTCCTTTGCCCCCGGAAGTCGACGCGAAGGCCGAACGTATGACGACCAAAGGCAGTATTCAGCAGTATCAGACGACGTTGACGTTGACGAGCATCGACAAGCAGAAGTTGGGCCAGGTGGCGGCCGAGATGCACAAGCTGCGCAAACCCGATGCGTACAAAGGCAAGGGCGTGCGTTACGCGGGTGTACCGATTAAATTGAAACCTGGCAAGACTGGTAAATAATTGTCGATTTTCGATTGTCGATTGCCGATTGAAAGAAGGGTTTAGTTTTTCAATCGAAAATTGGCAATCAACAATTGGAAATGAACTGATGGCTAACACAGACAGAGCACACATCCGAACCGCGATTCATCAGCGGATTCGACGCAAAGTTAAAGGCAGTGGCGAGAAGCCGCGGCTGGCGATCTATCGCAGCTTGAACCATATCTACGCGCAGGTAATCGACGACAAGAACGGGCAGACGTTGGTTTCGGCTTCGTCGACCGAGAAAGACTTGCGCGCCAACACCGGTGGTAACCTCGAAGCCGCGCGCCGGATCGGCCAGGCGATTGCCGAACGCGCCATCGCGAAAGGAATCGAGAACGTGGTTTTCGATCGCGGCGGTTATCTCTACCACGGGCGCATCAAGGCGTTGACCGATGCCGCGCGCGCCGCCGGATTGAACAAACACGAAATCAAAGCGGAACCCGAAGGTGGCGAGCCGGTAGCGGAAGAAGCCGCAGCGGAACCTAAAGAAGAGAAGAAGTCACGCAAGAAGAGCAAAGAATAGAATATGAGACAACCGAAAGTACGCATTCCCGCGCAGGGGCTCGACCTGAAAGATCAGGTGATCTCCATCAATCGTGTGACCAAGGTCGTTAAGGGCGGCAAGAACCTTTCGTTCGCGGCGCTGGTCGTGGTCGGCGATGAAGGTGGACACGTCGGTTTCGGCACGGGCAAAGCGCGAGAAGTTCCGCTCGCGATCAAGAAGGGCATCGAGTCGGCGAAGAAGAACCTGATTCGCGTGCCGTTGATCAATAACACGTTGCCGCACCAGTTGATCGGTAAGTATGGCGCGGGCCGCGTGTTGGTGAAACCGGCGTCGGAAGGCACGGGCGTAATCGCCGGCGGCGCGGTGCGTGCGGTGATGCAGGCAGTGGGTGTTAGAGACGTGCGCACGAAGGTGTTGGGTTCGACGAATCCGCACAACGTCGTACGGGCTACGTTCGACGCGCTGTTGCGCATGAAGGATCCGATGGAACTGGCGCGCTTGCGTGGTAAACAAGTCGAGGAGATGTAAACATGCCACGGAGAGCACAGACGCAAACTGACGGCGCAAAGATTCGTATCCAGTACTACCAGAGTTTTATCGCTGCGCCGAAAACACATAAAACCATCGTGCGTAGCCTGGGGTTGCGAAAGTTGAACCAGATTGTTGAGCGGCCGGACACGGACGCGATGCGCGGCGCGGTTAAGAAAGTGCCGCACCTGCTGCGCATAGTTGAATAGGTCTTACAGGCCTATAGGACCTATTAGGGAGTGAACATGGCTATCAGTCTTAACACGCTGAAACCAGCGAAGGGATCGACGCACAAGAAGAAGCGCGTCGGCCGCGGACCGGGATCCGGACTTGGCAAGACCGCGGGTCGCGGTGAGAAGGGACAAAAGTCTCGCTCGGGTTACTCGCGCAAGATCGGATTTGAAGGCGGCCAGATGCCGCTGCATCGCCGTTTGCCGAAACGCGGCTTCACGAACATTTTCAAGAAGCGCTGGTTGGAAGTCAGTCTCGCGGCGCTCGATCAGCATTTCAACGCCGACGAAGAGATCACTCCCGAGGTTTTGCACAACCGGGGCTTGATTAAGAAGGCGAAACATGATGTGGTAGTGCTCGGAAACGGTGAGATTTCCAAACCGCTTCGTATTTCCGCGCACCGGTTCACGAAGAGCGCTCGCGAAAAGATCGAGAAAGCTGGTGGTGCAGTAGTGGAGATCGCCGCCCCAGTTAAGGCCGAAGGTTAGTAATTATCCCAGAAGGGTTTTATGGAAAAGTTTCTAGCCGCCGTTCGCAATATGTTCAATGTGCCGGATCTACGCCGGCGCATTTTCTTTACGCTGCTCCTGCTCGCGGTCTACCGCTTTGGCGCGCACGTCGGCGCCCCGGGCATCAACAAGGCGCGTCTCGATGAAGTCTGGCGCGACGTTGCGGGAACGCTGCTCGGCGTGCTCGACCTCTTCTCAGGCGGAAACTTTCGCACCATCTCGGTTTTTGCTCTCGGCGTGACGCCCTACATCACGGCGTCCATCATTCTCCAGCTCATGACTGTCGTCTCGCCGCAACTCAAGAAGTTGCAGGAAGAAGGGGAGATGGGCCGGCAGAAGATCAATCAGTGGACTCGTTACCTGACGGTCGGACTGGCCTGCGTGCAGACGTGGTTTGTGGCTCACTGGCTGCAGGTCAACGGCGTCGGCGCGCCGACGTGGGGCTTTCTGTTCACCACGATCCTGACGCTTACTACGGGAACGATGTTTGTCATGTGGTTGGGCGAACAGATCACTGAACGCGGTATCGGTAACGGAATCTCGTTACTGATCTTCGCGGGTATCGTGATCGGTCTGCCGCGTGGCGTCGAACAGATTTGGGAAAGAGTTCGCGGCGGCGACACGATGGAAGTCCTGGGCGTCCTGGTGATGGTGATCGCGCTGGTCGGAATCATAGCGTTCATCGTTTTTGTCGAGTCGGCACGGCGCAAAATTCCTGTGAGTTATGCGAAACGGCACGTTGGCCGGCAACTGGTCGGTGGCCAGCAAACGACGATGCCGTTGAAGCTCAATATGGGCGGCGTTATCCCGGTGATCTTCGCGTCGTCAGTGTTGTCGATGCCGCAGAGTTTGTTTGCCGCATTTCCTCCCGACCCGAACAACATGCAAACGGTGTGGGCCAAGATCTGGACGTTCTTCCAGACCTTCCACGCCAGCGATCCGTATTACGAGTTGATCTTTCTGACATTGATCATCTTCTTCACGTTCTTTTACGTGTCGATCGTTTTCAACGTCGAAGAAGTCGCCGACAACCTGCGCAAGCACGGTGGTTTCATGCCCGGTATTCGTCCGGGACGCGCGACGGCTGAGTATCTGAATACGATTCTCACGAGATTGACGACGGTCGGTGCGATATACCTTGCGCTGGTGGCGTTTGTGCCGCAGTTCATGTTGAGCGGATTCAAAGTGGCAAGACTGCCGTTTATTGGCGCGTGGCTCGATTCGTTTGTCAGCACGACGCCTGGTTTGTCGTGGATCCCCAACGGCATGGGTTATCAGTTTTACTTTGGCGGTACCTCGCTACTCATTCTCGTCGGTGTCGCAATGGACACCGTGGCCCAAATCGAGGCCCAATTGGTGATGCGCAATTACGAAGGCTTCCTCGGGCCGGGTGGGGGCCGGTTGCGCGGACGCCGATCCTAACGCGTATGGCGAAAATCATTGTGCTGATGGGTGCGCCTGGTGCCGGAAAAGGCACGCAGGCGCGCTTGCTTCAAGAGCGCTTACATCTTCCGCAGATTTCCACGGGAGATATTTTTCGCGCGCTCAAGCATGCCGAGACTCCACTGGCACAGGAAGTTAGAGATATCATGACGCGGGGACAACTGGTTCCCGACGAGTTGACAATTCGACTGGTCAAAGAGCGCACGGCGCAACCCGACTGCGAGAACGGCTACATCCTCGACGGGTTTCCGCGAACGCCGGCGCAGGCGCGGAGTTTGGAACAACTCGCCGCCGAGCAGGGCATGGACATCATTCCGGTGCTGATCGACGTGCCGTACGAGTTGCTTGAAAAGCGGATGACGGGCCGGCGGAACTGTCCAGTTTGTCATGAGATTTACAACATCTATTTCAAGCCGCCGCGCAACGACAACGTTTGCGATCTGCATCCTGAAGCTCAGTTGGTGCAGCGCGCGGATGACAATCCGGAGACGGTGCGAGCGAGGCTTGCGACTTACGACGAACAGACGCGGCCGTTGATTGATTACTACCGTGCGGCCGGTGTGTTGCGAAGCGTTGACGGCACGCGCGATCCGGAAGAGATTTATAGAGACATTGAGGGTATCGTTTCTTGAGCCACAAAGAGGCACAAGAACAAAACCAACTGGCTGAGGACAAAGGCAAGAGCGGATGAAACAGTCTTTTGTGCCTTTTTGTGGTTCATGATTATTGGGAAGTCAAAACGGGAATTGGAAAAGATGCGCGCCTCGGGCCAGCTCGTCGGGCAGGTGTTGAACCATCTGCGGACGCTGGTCGCGCCGGGCGTGACGACGATGGAGATCGACCGCGCCGCGGAGAAGATGATTCGCGATGCGGGTGCGCTACCGACGTTCAAGGGTTACAACGGTTTCCCGTATTCGATCTGCGCCTCAGTCAACGAACAGATCGTCCACGGGTTTCCGTCGAATTACCATTTGCAGGAAGGCGACATCTTTTCGATCGACGTCGGTGTGACATTGGAAGGGTACGTCGGCGATACGGCGACGACGGTTCCGGTTGGGAAGGTGAGCGAGGACCGGCTGAAGTTGATCCGGGTCACTGAGGAGTGTCTCGAGCGGGCGATCGAGCAGTGCCGTCCGGGCAAACATCTAGGGGACATCGGTTGGGCCGTGCAGGAGCACGCCGAAGCAAATGGTTACACGATAGTTCGTGATTACGTTGGCCACGGTATCGGCCGCCGGATGCACGAAGACCCGCAGATTCCGAACTACGGGCGTCCCGGGTTGGGGCAGAAAATCAAAGCCGGATACGTTTTTGCGGTGGAGCCGATGGTGAACCTGGGTTCGCACCATACGAAGGTCCTGGCCGACGGTTGGACGGTCGTGACAATGGACGGCCAGCCCAGCGCCCACGTGGAGCACACGATCGCGATTACCGAGGAAGGTCCGGAAGTGCTGACTTTAGTGCGTGAGGCGTCCGCCGCCCCGGCTTAAAAGCAGCAATCCACAGATTCCACAGACTTTGTAAGCAATCTGTGTAATCTGTGGATTGCTGCGTCGGCTTGGCAAACGAAATGCCTGCGTGCTATTATTCGCAGTTTGTCGGCAGCGTCGTAACTTCAACCTGAGAGGATATGGCGAAGGAAGAGGCTATAGAAGTCATGGCTAAGGTCCTGGAGACTTTGCCTAACGCTATGTTCAGGGTTGAGTTGGAAGAGAGTCAGCATCAGGTGCTCGCGCACATTTCAGGAAAAATGCGCAAGCACTTTATTCGCATTCTTCCTGGTGACAGGGTTTTGGTTGAGCTTTCGCCCTACGATCTCAATCGCGGCCGCATCACTTATAGATACAAATAGGTACGAGGTTAAGTCATGAAAGTCCGTGCGTCAGTAAAGAAGATGTGCGACAAGTGCAAAGTCATCCACCGC
>DATEHX010000037.1:0-20877 GCA_035279345.1 Pyrinomonadaceae bacterium
ATCGTGAACGGCGCGACGACCAACGTTGTGACCAACCCAGGCACCGGCTCGCCGAACCGGCTGCTGTATTCGTTGTTCTTCTAATTGGCTTCGGCCACAGATTGACGCGGATGACGCTGATCTGTTTTGATCTGCGTCATCCGCGTTCGTCTTTGTAATCCCACAACTTGCGAGGTAACCCATGAAGCTCCAGCGAAGTGCCGCACTGCTATGCACATTGGCTTTGTTAGCGACGATGGCCGTAGCGCAACAAGCACCCGCCGGTGCGCGAACTGCGCAGACGCCAGTAAGCAAACGCGCGCTCACTCATCAGGATTACGACTCGTGGCGTTCGATCCTGGCCCAACAAGTTTCGCGCGACGGTAAATTCGTGGCCTATGCTTACGTGCCGCAGGACGGCGACGGCGAGATCGTCGTGCGCAACCTCGCGACGGGTATTGACTGGCGCGCGCCGCGTGGTTATCGCCCGCCGGCGCCGCCGCCCGACGATCCCGGCACAAACATCGCGGAGTTTCAGGCGGAGCTGGCGCGGTTGCTGCGCCCGGTTTTCACGGCGGATAGTCGCTTCCTCGTCTTCACCACCGAACCCACCAAAGCGGAGGTGCACAAAGCGAAGAAAGAGAAAAAGAAACCGGAAGACATGCCGAAGAACGGTCTCAGCATCATGGACCTTTCAAACGGTACAGTCACAAAGATTGAAAAGGTAAAGACCTTTCGCGTACCCGAGGATGGATCCGGTTTTATCGGTTATTTATCTGAGCCGGTTGCGGAGGCTAAACCTGCTGAGCCAAATCCCCAATCGAGTACTCCTCCCCAAACACGCCGCTCAACCAAAAAGAAGGAGTACGGCTCGGAACTAGTCCTGCGAAACACGTCCACCGGCAGCGAAAGAAAGTTCAGCGACGTGCTCGACTTCACGATCAGCAAAGACGCCAAGACACTCGTCTACACAGTTTCATCACGCAACGAAGAAACCAATGGCTTATACGCAGCCGCAACCGAAAACGACGGTGCACCGACAGCATTGCTGAGCGGCAAAGGCAAATATCAAAAACTCACCTGGGACGAAGACAACACACAGCTTGCTTTCATCAGCGACAAAGAAGACGCCGCGGCGAAACAGCCGAAGTTTCGTGTCTATCACTGGAACCTGAAAGATCAGCAAGCGAACGAGATCGTTTCCACATCCTCCACCGGTTTTCCGAAAGACATGGTGATCAGCGAACGCGCTAATCTCGGTTTTTCGCTGGACGGCAGTCATCTCTTCCTCGGCTCAGCGCCACCGCCCGAACCCGAACGCAACCCTGATGAAGAGATCCCCGCTGACGAGAAAGTGCTCGTCGATCTGTGGCACTGGAAAGACGATTACGTCCAACCGATTCAGAAGGTCCGCGCCGAGCAGGATCGCAATCGATCGTATCGCGCGGTCTACGATCTACAGTCGAAGAAATTCGTTCAACTCGCCGACGAGACGATGGAGAACGTCAATCCGTCAAACGACGGCCGCTACGCGATCGGCTCCGACAACCGGAAGTATCGCGTCACGAGTGACTACGATCCCGGTTTCACTGACTACTACCTCATCAACACCGCCGACGGTTCACGCAAACCGTTGTCGACCAAACAACGCGGCAATTATTCGCTTTCGCCAAACGCAAAGTACGCGATCTACTTCGATGGTAAAGACTGGAACTCGTATTCCATCGCCGACGGTACAGTCGCAAACCTGACGAAGAACCTGAAAGTCAATTTCTTCAACGAAGAGAACGACACACCTTCAACACCCGGCTCTTACGGCATCGCCGGCTGGACCAAAGACGACGCCGACGTGCTGCTCTACGATCGCTATGACTTATGGCAAGTCGCGCCCGATGGCAGCCGCGCGAAAATCGTGACTGACGGTACCGGCCGCAAAGAAAAGACTGTCCTTCGCTACGTGCGTCTCGATCCTAAAGAACGCTCGATCGACCCGGACAAACCGATGCTCCTTCGCGCCGAGAACCAGGAAACACGCGATTCCGGTTTCTATCGCGACAAAGTCAATGGCGATGCGCTCCCGCAGAAACTCCTGATGGCCGCGAAAGACTTCAACACGCCGGTGAAAGCGAAAGACGCCGACGTGCTGCTCATGACCGCCTCCCGCTTCGATCAGTTTCCCGACGTTTGGGTCACGAACAGCAGCTTTCGCGAGTTGAAACGCGTCAGCAACGGCGACTCGCAACGCGGCAATTATCTTTGGGGCACGGCGGAGATGGTGAGTTTCAAAAACTCCGACGGCGTGCCGCTGAAAGGCGTGTTACTCAAACCGGATAACTTCGACGCCCGCAAGAAGTATCCGATGATTGTGTATATCTACGAACGTCTTTCCCAGGGTCTGCACCAGTTTCGCAATCCGTCGCCGGGCACATCGATCAATCCGTCGTTCTATGTCAGCAACGGTTATCTCGTCTACATGCCCGACATCGTTTACACGATCGGTTATCCGGGCGAGAGCGCGTTGAAGTGCGTGCTGCCGGGGATTCAGGCGGTCGTCGATAAAGGCTACGTGAACGAAGACGCGATCGGGATTCAAGGCCACAGTTGGGGCGGTTATCAGATCGCTTACATGGTGACGCAGACCAACCGCTTCAAAGCCGCGGCGCCCGGTGCTTTGGTTGCAAACATGACGAGCGCTTACAGTGGTATTCGTTGGGGCACGGGATTGCCGCGCCAGTTTCAATACGAACGCACGCAATCGCGCATCGGCGGAAGCTTGTGGGAATATCCGTTGCGCTTTCTCGACAACTCGCCGATCTTTCGCGCGGATCGCGTCGAGACACCGCTGCTGATGATTCACAACGACGAAGACGATGCGGTGCCGTGGTACCAGGGCATCGAGTATTTCCTCGCGCTGCGGCGGCTCGGCAAAGAGGCGTACATGTTCAGCTACAACGGTGAGAAGCACGGCCTGCGCAAGCGAATCAACCAGAAGGATTACACACGCCGGTTGCAGGAATTTTTCGATCACTTCCTCAAAGGCGCGCCCGCGCCGGAGTGGATGGAGAAAGGCATTCCGTACTTGCAACGCGAGAAGGAAAAGGAGAAATATCGCGTTAGTGAAGATGTCCAACCCTGAGAAAAACCATCCACAGATTGCGCAAACTTGTCTTCAGTTAGAAGAATCTGCGTAATCTGTGGATTGACCTAGTACTTCGCCACGCTTGGATCGACGTCTTCAGACCACGCGGTGATGCCGCCTTTCAAATTGATCAGCCGCCCCGCGAAGCCCGCGCGTTTCAAGGCTTCGATTGCTTTCGCACTTCGCACGCCGCCTTTGCAATGAACGATCGTGTCCACGTTTTGATCGATCTCGTTCATTCGCGTCACGACATGGCCCAGCGGAATCAACTTCGTTCCCGGCATGCGTGCAATCTCGAATTCGTGTGGCTCGCGCACGTCGATGATCTGAATCTTGTCGCCGCGTACGCGCCGCGCGTTGAGTTCGCCCGCGGTGATCTCTTCGAGTTTTGAATCCGCAGGCGGTAGCTGATGCGGCGCCACTCCACAGAACTCTTCGTAATCGATCAGTTTGGTAATGCTCGGGTTCTCACCGCAAATGGGACACTTCGGATCTTTCCGCAGTTTGAACTCGCGAAACTTCATCGGCCACGCATCGAACAACAGCAGACGATTGATCAGTAGACCTTCCGCGTCGAGAATGATCTTGATCGTTTCGTTCGCCTGAATCGCGCCGACGATTCCCGGCAGCACGCCGAGCACGCCGCCTTCCGCGCACGAAGGCACGAGCCCCGGCGGCGGCGGTTCAGGATACAGGCAGCGATAGCACGCACCCTTCTCCGCCCAGAACACACTCGCCTGTCCTTCAAAACGGAAGATCGAACCGTAGACGTTTGGTTTGCCGCTCAGCACGCACGCGTCGTTGACGAGATAACGTGTGGGAAAGTTGTCAGTGCCGTCGACGATGATGTCGTAATTACGAAATAGCTGCATCGCGTTGTGACTCGTCAATCGCGATTCGTGTGTTTCGATCTCGATGTGCGGGTTGATGTCGCGCAAACGATCGCGCGCGGACTCGATCTTGCGACGGCCGAGATCTTTCGTGCCGTGAATGATCTGGCGTTGCAGGTTTGATTCTTCAACCACGTCGAAATCGACGATGCCGATCCGGCCCACGCCGGCCGCGGCGAGATACATGCCAACGGGCGCGCCGAGTCCGCCCGTGCCGATCATTAGCACGCTCGCGGCTTTGAGTTTTCTTTGTCCCTGCATGCCGACTTCCGGCATGATCAGGTGACGGCTGTAGCGCAGGATCTCTTCGTGTGACAACTCCGGCAGCGTTTCGCCGACTTCGGATTCGATGACAGATCCTCCGGCAATCGAAGGCACGATCATGATCTGATCGCCGTCCTTCACGGGCGTGTCCGGTCCGGAAGCGTGCCGAATGTCTTCGTCGTTGAGATAGACGTTGACGAAGTTGCGCAGCGCGTTTTGATCATTGAAAAGATGGCGGCGCAACGCTGAGTGAGTCGACGTCAACGAGTCGAGTGCTTCGCCCGCGGTCTTTGCTTCCACGACAATCTGCGACTGGCCACCGGCAAACTGTCTTAGCGGCGCCGGAATGGTGATGGTTACTGGCATTGGATTTCCTCCTGGTTGAAGCGCGAGCGATCGGGCTCCTGTTCCCACGAGAACAGGTCGTCAGCGCGATCGGCGCTTGTCGAAACGATGATGTATGAATAAGTGGGCCAGGCGTGCTCGAGGTCGTATTGCGACGGCACTGCCGGCGAGTCGGGATGCGAATGGTAGAAACCGACCACTTCGAGATCGTGCTGGCGTGCGTAGCGTTCGCCCTTCATCAACTCCTCTGGCGCGATCAGGAAACGGTTTCGTTTTGCACTCTCTTCGCGTGCGTTTGAGATCGGATAAGTTTCGGTAACGAGTTTACGATCTGCTTCGAAGTGTCCGAGCAGCAGGCCACAGCATTCGTATGGATAGTCGCGAATGCCGTGCTCGCGAACCTCGGTCAACTGTTTTTCGGCGATCGTGATCATGCTGATAGTGCCTGTTCGATGTCTTCGATAATGTCGTCGATGTTCTCGATGCCGACGGAAATGCGCACGAGGCCGTCGACGATGCCGATCTCGTTTCTGCGCGCGGGAAGCATGTCTCGATGCGACGCGGTCGCCGGATGCAACACGCTCGTGAACACGTCGCCTAGACTCGTCGAGCGCACGCACAACTGCAACTTATCCATAAAGCGAAACGCCGCGTCCTTCGTCCCTTCGCGTATTTCGATGGAGACGAGCGCGCCGATTCCGGGGTAATGTGTTCGCGCAACCTGCGCGTGCTCGCTGAGACGGCTCGCCAGCTTTTGCGCGTTGTCACATTGCCGCTCCATGCGCACCGCCAACGTCTTCAGCCCGCGCAGGATCTCGTGTGCTTCCCAAACGCCGAGCACGCCGCCGACGAGTTTCATCACGCTGAACAACGCTGGGCGATCCATCTCGTCACGCGAGATAACGATTCCGCCCATCACATCGGCGTGTCCGCCGAGATACTTCGTCGCGCTATGGACCACCATGTCAGCGCCGAGTTTCAAAGGCTGGCGGAGATACGGCGAGGCAAACGTGTTGTCGATGATCAGCCGCGCGCTGTTTTCGCGTGCAATCTCCGCGGTGGCTTCGATGTCGCAAACCTTGAGCAAGGGGTTTGAGATCGTTTCTGCAATCATGAGCTGCGGTTTTATTTCGCGTGCCTTCTCGCGTACTGCCGCCAAGTCGCTGTAATCCACCGCTACAGTCTTCACACCAAACGAAGTAAATACAGAATTCAGCAGACTCGTCGTCGCGCCATAGAGATCCTGCGAGGCAAGTACAGTTGAACCGGCTTTCAAATCACAAGCGATCAACGCTGCGTGAACCGCCGCCATGCCCGTCGCATACGCACAGGCCGTGGCGCCCTCTTCGATCTCGCGCATCGCTTCTTCGAGTGCACCGATCGTCGGGTTGCCGTAACGCGTGTAGATGTAGCCTTGCTTCTCGCCGGCGAAGACCTGATCGGTCTCTTCCATCGTGTCGTAGGTAAACGTTGCGCTCGCGTAGATCGGTGTCACGACGGGTTGACCCGCGGGCGGCGGTTGGCGTTCACCGGCGTGTACGAGTTGCGTTGTAATGTGGCGCTTCTTTGGTTGGTCTGTCATCAGAGATATCGATCGCCGCCGTCGCAGAGCACTGTGACCACCACCGCGGGTGGCCGCAGAGAGGCTGCCAACCTCCAGGCGGCAAACACGTTCGCGCCGGAGCTCGGGCCGACGAATAATCCTTCTTCTCGGGCTAATCTGCTGGTCATTAATAACGCATCTTCGGTCGATACTTCCAGCGTCTCCGAGGCCAGCGAGCGATCGTAGATGCCCGGCGTGATGGCAGTGGGCAGGTGTTTCAGTCCTTCGAGACCGTGCAAAGGCGACTCGGGTTGAACGGCAATCGCTTCAAGCGCGGGGTTGAGTTCGCGCAAACGCCGCACGACGCCGACGAAGGTTCCGGTCGTTCCCAGGCCCGTGATGAAGTGGGTGACGCGACCTGCGGTCTGTTCCCAGATTTCGTTGGCAGTGGTTTCGTAATGCGCGAGCCAGTTGGCGTCGTTGTTGTACTGATCGGGATAGAAATACTTACCGGGTTCGCTGGCGAAGATTTCTCGTGCGATGAGTTGGGCGCCGTCGGTTGAGAGCATCGGATCGGTTTCGACGATCTCGACGCCGTAGTTGCGCAGGATCTGCTTTCGCTGCTTGCTTGCATTCTTCGGCAAACAGACTTTCACTTTATATCCACGCGACGCGCCAATCATCCCGTAAGCGATACCGGTGTTGCCGCTGGTGGCGTCGAGGATCGTCATTCCGGGTTGCAGTTTTCGGCAGCGCTCACCTTCGAGAATCATCGACAACGCCGCGCGATCCTTCACCGATCCGCCGGGATTGAGATGCTCGGCCTTGGCGTAAACAGGAACTTCAGTGTTGATGAGGCGCAGTCGCAACAGCGGCGTGTGACCGATGCCGGCTTCGACGGTGCCCGCATTTACTTCAACGTCTTCTAAAACAACTGAGGGGGTGCTCATTTTTCTTTACCCAAACGATCCGCTTACCGCAAAAGCAAACCGGCCGCGCTTCTGAAAAGTGCGACCGGTTACGCCGTAAAAAATTGCTGGTGGTTAGCTCATCCGCTCCCGCCTGCAAACGGCCTCTCGGTCGCGCTGCAATAGCAGCAGCAACAAGTACAGAGACAACACATGCAGGCCTCGAGGATTACGGTCATGACGGAAAAAACAATACGCTTGGGTTATGCCACTGTCAAGCTAATGTCTTTCCGGGTACGTTCAGTTTCGAGTTTCAAGCTTTAGCTTTCTCGCTCAAGACAGCAGCCTGAAGGCTGAACTCAAAAACGTGACTACCAAACTGAACCAGTTCCCCCCTTTCCGGGTAGTGCCCAGCTAGCCAACCGTTTTGCGTGATGGACGCGTTCGGCGTTACTCTGTGGCCATGTCAAATACATGGCCTTCGCTGCCGCTCGAGGAGTGGAAAGATACGTGCGCTACGTTGCATATGTGGACGCAGATCGTGGGGAAGATACGGCTGGAGCAGACGCCGCTCGTTAACCATTGGTGGAACGTGCCGCTTTACGTCTCCGCACGTGGACTCACGACGACTGCGATGCCCTACAACGAGATCTTTTTCGAGATGGAGTTTGACTTCATCGACCACCGGCTCGACATCAGTTGCAGCCATGGCGCGTCGTCCAGCGTGGCTTTGGAGCCGAAGTCTGTGGCGACGTTTTATCGCGAGACGATGGACGCGCTGAAACAGGTCGGGGTCGAGGTACACATTTGGAAGATGCCGGTTGAGATTCCCGATCCGATACCGTTCGACGAGGACGAGCAGCACAAGTCGTACGATCCGGAATACGTGAACCGGTGCTGGCAAGTGCTGCGTTCGTCAGACCGCGTCATGCAGGAGTTTCGTTCACGCTTTATCGGCAAATCGAGTCCGGTGCATTTCTTCTGGGGCAGTTTCGATCTCGCCGTCACGCGGTTTTCCGGGAGACCCGCGCCGCCGCGGCCCGATGCGGATCCGATCACACGCGAAGCTTATTCACATGAAGTGATCAGTCACGGCTGGTGGCCGGGACAAGGCCCCTTGGGCAAACCGGCGTTTTATTCCTACACCGCACCTGCACCTGAAGGCTTGAACAACCAAAAGGTGCGGCCCGATCAGGCGCACTACAGCAACGACCTCGGCGAGTTTTTGTTGTTGTACGACGACGTGAGAAACGCGAGCGATCCGGATGCGGCGTTGATGGACTTTCTACAGAGCACGTACGATGCGGGGGCTAACCTCGCGAAGTGGGATCGCCCCGCGCTCGAAAGACAGTAGTTGACAGGATTACAGAATTAACAAGATAACTGTTTAAAACTTAAACCTCACACCTAACTGGACCTGGCGTTCGCCGAGGAACGTTCGTGGTCCACCAAACGGCGTCGACAGCGCCGGGTTCGTCAACACTGTCGCCGTCGAACTCGCAATTCCATAACGGCCCGTGTTCACGGTCGCGATGTTCGATCGATTGAACAGATTGAACGCCTCACCCAGGAAGCTCACACTGTAATTCTCGCCAAACCTGAACGTCTTCATGACTCGCGTATCGAAGATGTAAATGCTCGGCGTCGTGAAGCCATTCCGTCTCGTACCGGGCACGCGATCCGTGCTCGGGTTTCCATCACGATTCGCGTCGCCGGCGATCAGCGCCGAGTACGCAAAGCCCGATTGCAACGTAATGATCCCGGAGAACGTCCAGTTGCTCAGCACGTGTCGCGCAAACGCGTTGTCCTTTTGAACTGTTCCGATTTCGTAAACCGGACTGAACACGAAGCGATGGCGAATATCGAGATCGCTGCGTCCCCAGTCAGAACGAATGTCCAAATTGTTTTGCAAACCTTTCGCATCGTCAGCGCCAACGACCACCATCGTCTGATCGGGCCGATTGTCTGACGTGTCAGAAAACGTGTAAGCGGCGATGAATTGAAAACCCCGTGTGAAGCGGCGCTTGAGTTCCATTGCGAGTGCGTTGTAGCGCGAGTCGGCAGTGCTTTCAAACAAGCTGATGCGCGCAAAGCCGGGAATTGGACGAGCCGCGGGATGCCGCAGCACCGTAAAATTCAGGCCCGCAGGATCCGTCACGGTCGTAGGCACAGGCGGCGCGAGATTGATATCGCGCGTGCGGCTGATGTGCACGCCGCGGAAGTAGAGATAACTGATCGACAAACTCGTATTCGCAAACAGCTCGCGCTCGATGCCGAGGCGTCCCTGTTGAATGTACGGTTGCGCGTAATCTTTCGCGAAGAGGTAAAGACTCGGATTCACGCCGCCTGCCGACGGTGGCGCGCTGAAAATATTCGGATACGCCGGGCAGGGATTTGGGACCAACGTGCAGTTCAAGCTGACGCCGGTGACCTGAATACCGTTCTGCGAATGGGCCGTACCCAACATGATCGCGGGCGTGCGTCCGAAAAAGATTCCGTAACCGCCGCGCAGCACCGTTTTGTCGTCAAACGCATAACTGAAACCAAACCGCGGCGCGATGTTGTTGCCGTCGCGAATGGGCGTGGTCGTGTCAAGACCCGCGGCGGCCAGTGCCGCGCTCGGATTCTTGATGGTTGGATCGGCGAGATCCTGAAGGTCGTAACGAAGACCGAGATTGAGCGTCAACTTCGGCGTGACGCGCCAATCGTCCTGCACAAACAATCCATACTCGTTCAAATCCGGATTTGTCGTTCCACCCGTGGTTCCCGCGCCCGGGAAATTCTGAACAAACGTTGCCGGTGTGTTCGACGCAAAGAGCGCGTAAGAATTGAAGGTGAACTGACCGCTGAATAGGCCCGGGAAGAAATTGAACACGCGATCGAAGTTCAGATCCGCTCCGAATTTCAGACTGTGTTCGCCGTGCGTGAGACTGACCACGTCGATGAACTGCGCGCGCTTGATGGTCGTCTCGCGTGGACTGAAATTGTTCCGGCCCAACTGGAGAAAGCCACCGCCGGTTTGAATACGTGCTTCTGTGACGTCGCTGTTTGCTTCTCCAGGTTCGCGGTCGCGGCCAAACTGGAAACGAAAATCATTGATCACTGTTGGCGAGAGAGTTGAGATCAATGAACCCGAAAACGTCGTCGTCTTGGCGATGCTGTTTCCGGAGTGTTCTTCGACGCTCAATGGTCCGCCGTTCTCGTTGTTATTGCCGGTGAAGTTCTGTTGATTAAACCTGAGCACCAGTTGGTTTGAGTTGTTCAGGCGAATGTCAGTCTTCGCCATGAAGACGTCCTGGTCGCGTCCGATCTGGTACGTGTTCATCTTCGGCGCGAGCAGGTTTTGAATGTTGAGCGGCTGGGCGAAAAAGTTTGGCGCGTCGACGACGTTGGGAATGTTCGAACGCTGGCCGTCGTAAGCGAAGAAGAAAAACGCGCGGTCCTTTTTGATTGGACCACCGATCGTCGCGCCGAACTGGTTGATCTGCGACTTCGGCCGTTTGGCGTTGCGCGCCGTGAGAATGGGCGTGTTTGAGTTGAGCGCTTCGTCGCGGAAGAACTCAAACGCGCTGCCGTGCCATTCGTTTGTGCCCGACTTCGTGACCACGTTTATGACTGCGCCGCCAGCCCGGCCAAACTCCGCCGAAAAACCGTTCTGGTTTACCTGAAACTCCTGCACTGACTCTTCTGAAAACTGGTAAGGCGGACGTGTGCCGGTGCGGCCGAACGATTGGCCGAAGAACGTGTTGTTATTGTCAGCGCCATCCACTTGCAGACTATTCAGCGTTCCCTTTTGTCCGCCAACCGCAAGGTCGCCCTGGCGCGTCGGATCGCGCACGACACTCGGCGTCAGCGTCGCGAAGTCGAGAAAGTTGCGGCCGTTAACCGGAAGGTTTTGAATCGCGCGTTCGTTGACGACCGACGAGATCGACGTGCGTGCCGTTTCGACGACTTGTCCTTCGGCCGAAACGTCGACCATCGCGACGGTCGCGTTGCCGACTGCCAACTGAATGTCGAGTGGAGTTTGTCCGCCAACAGTTACGATGACGTTGGTAAAACTCGCCGGGGCGAATCCCTGGGCGCCGCTCGTGTCGACTTTGTAAGGGCCGGGCGCGAGAAACACGATGCGATAGACGCCCTCTTCGTTCGTCTGCGCGCTCTTCGTTAAGCCGGTGGCGATGTTGGTGGCTGTGACAGTAACGTTTGGAACCGCGGCTGCGTTTGGATCGGTGACGCGGCCCTCGATGTTGCCGGTGTTTGCTTGTGATTGACCGTAAGCAGTGATCGACAGAGACAAGACGAGAACGAGCAGGGAAACTCTAAACATGGTGGTCCTTTCCTGAGAGGCGAGAGATGATTTAGTTTTCGCGCGCGCGAGGGTGACTAAGTTTTTACTGGCCGCCACAGACCTGTCAAGCGTTTGCCGCTGGCGGTTTGCATGATGCTCATCACGCCCATGTAGCCGAAGCCGAAGAAAAACAGCAGCAGGAACGGGATCGTGCCCCACATATGCAACCGCGCCGAGTAAACGATGGCGAGGAGGAAATAGATAGCGAAGGCCAGCTCGAGCAACGGCAATAGACCACGCTTGCGTTTGTACTTCTTTCGTTTCCAGGTCGCGTCGGTGGTCTCTTCCACGCGATACTTCGGCGTTCGCACAAACTCCGACTTCACACCGAGAAGCGCTTCGAACACTGCGCGCGCGTTCGAGAAGGCTAGACCGATACCGAGCCCCATCACGAGCGGCAGGTGCAACAACCGTGGTGCGCGTTTTTCGTCGAGGTACCAAACGGCCGAGCCATAAAACAACACGACGGAGATCGACGAGAAGAATAACAACGGCAGGTCAAGCACCATCAGGTGATAGAACGGCTGGTTGTAACGCACGAGCAGTAACGGAAACTGCAAAAAGCTCGCCACGATCATCAGCGGATAACTGATGTTTCCGGTCAACCGGAAAAACATCTCGAGCTTCACGCGCAACGGCAGCGGTGCGAGCCAGATGCGCGGATAGAGTTTTAGACCGACCTGCATCACGCCCTTGGCCCAGCGGCGCTGCTGTGCTTTGAACGCGTTGATCTCGACCGGAATCTCCGCCGGTGCGTCCTCGTCGAGGAGGTAAACAAACTTCCAACCCATCAACTGCACGCGGAAACTGAGGTCGGTGTCTTCGGTCAGCGTGTCGTGTTGCCAGCCGCCGCTCATCTCGATCGCCTGACGGCGCCAAATGCCGGCCGTGCCGTTGAAGTTGAAGAAGCCGCCGGTGCGATTGCGTGTGGTCTGTTCGACGACGAAGTGGCCGTCGAGCATGATGGTTTGCAAACGGGTCAGCAGGTTGTAGCGGCCGTTGATGTGCGACCAGCGCATCTGCGCGCAACCGACCATCGGGTCGGTAAAGAAGTCGACGAGCTTGCGCAGGCAATCCGGTTTCGGAACGAAATCCGCGTCGAAGATCGCAAACAGATCGCCCTTGGCGTACTTGTTTCCGTTTTCGAGCGCGCCGGCTTTGAAGCCGGTGCGATCCGAGCGATGGATGTAGTGAATATCAAAACCTTCAGCGGCGTACTTCGCGACGACCGCTTCAGCGACTTTAACGGTTTCGTCGGTTGAATCGTCGAGAACCTGAATCTCCAGCTTTTCACGCGGGTAGTCGATTGCCGTCACGGCTTTCAGCAGCCGGTCGACGACGTAAAGTTCGTTAAAAAGCGGCAACTGGACCGTGATGCGCGGCAGGTCCTCTTCGGCAAAATGTCCGCTCGGCACCGGGACGAACCGGCGATAGCGCCAGAAGTCAATCACCTGCTTGATGCGATAGGAACCATAAATCGCGAGCGTAGTGAGAATGGCGAAATAGACGATCAGAATGGTCCAGTCGAAAGCGTCGAGTTGATAGAGTGGGCTGATATTGCCCCACGTCTTATAAACGCCGTCGTGGAAGTAACGCTCGAAAACTTCGTAGGGTGTCGGACCGATGGGACTCGGCCAGGGCGTTGGTGCTGGAGCTTGCAACATCATGAATTGCGGTTACATCCAAAAGCGCCAGATTGTAGCGCAGTAAGTGTCCTAACGACAAAGAGTAGCACGGAGTTTGGCCTAAATGCGGCGTTCCGGAGCGCTGTAGTCGCTCGGGGCGGAGGCGATGGCTTCAGGGGATACGAGGGTGAAAGTTGGGCGAGACGCCTGACGTGGACGGTTTTGCAGAGCGCGCAGGCTCAGGTCCATGATGCCCGGTATCACATAAAAAACGGAGACGCTACCCAGAAGTAGTCCTGTTAAAAAACGCGAAGTGTGTGTGTTTTCCCAGATGCCGAAGAACGTGAGACTGAAATCGATCGCGAGCGGAAGCGCCGCGAGAAAGAGCCACTTGCGATCGGGTGTCGAGGTTCTTCTAAGCGAGCGAACCAGCGGATAAGCGAGGAAAGTAAACAAGAAACCGCCGTAAATCCCGGTGCAACGCGAACAGACGGCAAGCTTGTGTCCGTCAATAAAAAAGGAACGTTCCGGGAGTTGATGACAGATTTTTCCGAACGCGTGGTAGATCGCAGCCGCAATCCCGCTGTGACCACTCGCTGCTGCCAACGGCGCAATAACAATCAGCGCCACGAACAACAGCACTACCGCAGCACTGCTCGTCCAAAACACCATTGGCCGGCGAGTCGGAACAACCTGCGGCACATACCTTCCGTCCGCCAACATAAACTTCTATCCGTGTTCGTCCGTGTCTATCCTGTGGCCTAAAACCGAATAACGGTATCCGGACCGCCTTCGATATGCAGCGTGTCGACGAACCGGATGTGCCGCGACTCAGTGGTCATCACGACCGAGTGCGTACGTTTGCCCGAACCAAAGAAACGCACACCTTTCAATAAAGCGCCATCGGTAACGCCCGTCGCAGCAAAAATAATCTTCTTACCCGGCGCGAGATCGTCGGTGTCGTAAACCTTGTTTGGATCCTTGATCCCCATCGACGCCAAACGATCCAAAACCTCTTCACGCGGCGGCACTTTGTCGCGATCGACGCCCAGCCGATCCGGATCGAAAACGAGCCGCGCCTGAATCTCCCCGTTCAAACACTTCATCGCCGCCGCCGTGATTACGCCTTCGGGCGCACCACCGATGCCCATCAACGCGTGGATGTTCGTGCCCGCCACTGCCGCGGAAATACCGGCGGAAAGATCGCCGTCAGAGATCAAACGAATGCGCGCGCCAGCCGCGCGTACGTCGTCGATCAGCTTCTTGTGACGTGGACGATCGAGGACGATCACGGTCAGATCTTCAATGTCGCGTCCCAAACGGCGGGCGATGTTTTTGAGGTTGTCTTTGACGGGCGCGTCGATGTCGACCACACCGCGCGACGACGGACCGACGACGATCTTGTCCATATAGATGTCCGGCGCGTTGAGCAGTCCGCCGCGTTCTGCTGCTGCGAGCACTGCGATGGCGTTGTTGGCGCCGAGTGCGCAAAGGTTCGTGCCCTCGAGTGGATCTACGGCGATGTCGATCTCCGGACACGACTCCGCGATCTCCTCGCCAACGCCAAAACCGCCACCGACTTCCTCGTCAATGTAGAGCATCGGCGCTTCGTCGCGTTCGCCTTCGCCAATCACGATGCGGCCGCGCATTGGCACCGTGTCCATCACTTCGCGCATGGCCTCAACAGCCACCTGATCGGAATACTTGCGATCCCCCTGGCCCATTGTTCGTGCCGCCGCAATCGCCGCCGCTTCGCACACGCGCAAGAAATCCAGAGACAGCTCGCGCTCTGTCCTTAGATCATCGCCCATTCGTTTCCGTTCTCCTGATCCTTTTTAGACACGTGAGAATGCGTGCTCATACTAGCAGAGCGCGGTAAAATGCGCGACGCCGCAAAATGTTTGCGGGCTAATTCCCCCGTCCTTCCTAAATTTGATGAGGAGTTTCCTATGTCTACACCAGTCCAGAGCAAAGAGATCAACGAAGACAAAATGATGCAGTTCCTCGGCAAGGTGGTCGGTGATTTTGGCGCCTCCCTCGGCGCCTCACTCGCCTACATCGGCCAAAAACTCGGTCTTTACAAGGCGCTGGCCACGGATGGGCCGCTCACTTCCGCGGAACTCGCGCAAAAAACTAATACAAACGAACGGTACGTGCGCGAATGGCTCGTTAATCAGGCGTCGGGTGGGTATGTGGAGTATGACCCTGCGTCCGGGCGTTATTCGCTGACGCCCGAGCAGGCTGTCGCGTTGACTGAAGAGCAAAGCCCGTTTTACGTCGGCGGCGGCTTTTTCGTCATAAAAGCCATGACGCAGGCGACTGAACGCATCGAAGACCACTTCCGCAACGGTGGCGGCATGCTTTGGGGCGAACACCACCCGGATCTTTTCATCGGCGTCGAGCGTTTCTTCCGTCCTGGCTACGTGGCGCATCTCGTATCGACGTGGATTCCGTCGCTTAACGGCGTCGAGGACAAATTAAAGGCAGGCGCTAAAGTGGCTGACATCGGCTGCGGGCACGGTGCGTCGACGATAATCATGGCAAAGGCGTATCCGAATTCCGAGTTCTGGGGTTTTGACAATCACGATGCGTCGATTGAATACGCGCAACGTGCGGCGGAGGACGCCGGCGTGAGCGATCGAGTGCACTTTGAAGTGACGAGTGCGCAGAGTCTTCCGGATAAGCAGTTTGACCTCGTGGCGTTCTTTGATTGTTTGCACGACATGGGCGATCCGGTGGGTGCGTGCCGTCGAGCCGCGGAAGTCCTTGGTCCTGACGGTGTGGCAATGATCGTCGAACCGATGGCCGGAAACACGGTTGAAGAGAACTTCAATCCGATCGGACGCACGTTTGCGGGCGCTTCGACGCTGTGTTGCACGTCAAACTCGCTGGCGCAGGATGGACCAGCGCTTGGTGCGGTGGCGACTGAGGCTGCGCTGCGTGACGTGGCTTTGGCTGGCGGTTTCAAAGAGTTCCGCCGGGCGACAGAGACGCCGTTCAATCGAATCTTCGAAGCCAGCAAGTAGTTGTAAATCTATCCACAGATTACCCAGACTCTTCACGGCTGTGTAATCTGTGGATTGCCTTTTTCCAGTCGAACAGGTAATCTCCGCCTGCCCTCCTCAACTTCGTTTCTAGTCCTCATCACTATGGACCGAAGAGTCGAACAGGTCATCGCAGAGATCGAAACTGACTTCGCGCATGCGTGGGAAACGGCGCAGCTTGCGGAGCTGGTGAATCTCTCGGCGTCGCGCTTTCGTCATCTATTTAAAGAAGAGACGGGCAGGACCATCAACGAATATTTGAGGGAGCGCCGGCTGGAGCGGGCTGAGTTTCTGTTGCGCACGACTTTTCTCACGATCAAGGAAGTGTTGAGTGAAGCCGGTGTGAGTTCGATGAGCCACTTCGTTACGTACTTCAAGAAGCGCTACGGCATGACGCCGACCGCCTACCGCAAGCATTTAGCCAATTTCGTAAAGCATTAGCCATTTTCGAATATAGATTTTCATTGACTCACAACAGCGATCAATCCTAAAGTCGCACTCGCCAACCCTCTCAATCTAAAAACGAAAACGGAGAACGATTCGAATGTTATTCCAGTCCTCACCAGGAAGAATTGTGTTCTTGATCCTCTTGCTGCGCCTCACGGCATTTGCGCAAGAGGCGGAAACGGTAGTCGCGACAGTTAACGGCATGGAGATCAGGTTGAAGCAGGTGGATGAAACTGTTTTGAGTGCCATTTCGCCTCTGCAACAGCAGCTTTACGCCATTCGCAAGGTCGCGCTCGATAATCTGATAACCGCGCGGCTGCTCGAGGCCGAAGCACGTTCGCAGGGTGTTTCGATCGAGGAGTTGCGCGAACGGCTGACGCGGGGAGAGATCAACATTAGTCGAGCGCAGGTTGAAGAGGCGTATGCGCAGAATGCGTCGTTCTTTGCGTCGATGAGCCCGGATGAGGCGCGAGAACGGCTGCGTCTCGACTTGGAGAACCAGACGCGCATGCGACATTACCGCGCGGGTGTTGAAGAGTTGCGCCGGAAGTGGCCGGTTGTAGCGAAACTGACTGCGCCGATGTCGTCGGGTTCGGAGTTGGACGATGGTTCACCAGTGAAAGGTCCGGCGAAAGCGGCGGTGACGATCGTGGAGTTCTCGGATTTTGAATGTCCGTTCTGCGCGCAGGTGCAGGACACGCTCAAGCAGATCGTGGAACGGTATGGCGGCGAAGTGCGCCTGGTGTTCAAACACCTGCCGTTGGAGGGCCATCGCCACTCGCTGGCGGCGGCGCGTGCGGCATATTGCGCGGGCGAGCAGGACCGGTTCTGGCAGTTTCACGATGCGCTGTTTGCGACGCGAAAGTTGTCGCCCGAAGTTTTTGACGAGATTAGTGCGCGGCTCGGGCTTGCGCGCGAGAGGTTTGCTGCGTGCCTGAGTGATGAAGCGTCACGCGCGGCAGTGGTTAGAGACATTGAGCTGGCCCGGCGTTATCGAATCGACAGTACGCCAAGTTTTTTGATCAACGGGAAGCTGGTTAAAGGCGCGCTCCCGTTTACCGAATTTCAGAACCTCATTGAACGCGAGTTACAGCAGCGCCCTTCAAACCCAAAGACGCCCCAAAAGACGTCTTTAACTAATTAGGAGATCCTCACATGCATCGAATGAATCGTTTAACTCTCTTCTTGATCTGTTTTGTTGTTATTCCCGTAACTACACAGGCGCGTTCGGCTGTCACACAGGAAAAACTGATTCGCGAAACCTATCGCAAACTGGAGCTTTACAACGCCGCCGCTCAGGTGTTTTTGAAAGAACAATCCCATCGTGGGCCACGTTCGGACGCGAGACTCAGTTTCGAGCTTACGGATTTTCGTTCCGGCAACGTGCAGGAGATCGTGAGCCGGCGGTATGCGGAGTTGGTCACGTTACCGACCGGTGAGATTGTGTCGTTGACGCACGGCAGCCACTCAGAGAATGAAAGTGCCGAAGAAGGGATTTTTGCCGCTGTCTGGGAACGCGGACAGTACGCGTCAGTAGTCGATCCGCAATGGACCATCAGCGACGTGCTCAATTTCGAGCCGGCGCGATATTTCGATATTGTCGATTATACGTCGTACCAGGTGACAGTTCGGTTCGACGGAAAGAGTCGCACGTATCGCGCGTTGGCGCTGTTCCACAATACGCCGGAAATTTCGGCGGCTGTTGGGCCGGAGTTTTGGGACGGGGTAGTTAACGGACTCAATCGCGTTTGGCAAGAGAAGCGTCCGGCGTATACCTCAAAAAGGCAGGCGCAACAACAAGCGGCGACCTCGTTGGAACAGGCTACTGATGCATCTCTCGCCGGTGGCCCTCCGGTTAGCTTATCGGAAGAAATAATCATATCAGGTACCCCGCTTCCGCTCTGGCTTAGCGAGGATGACACTGAGCACGCGTCCGGTCATCATGCCGGCACAGCGGAATACACTGGCGTTTGTTCCCGCATTAACAGCACGCTCCAACGTTGCAATGTGAGTGTTAGTAATTTCGCTGCATTTGACACTGGCAGTCTCAGCAACGTGACGTTCTTCTTCTCCCACGTCGGCTCGAAAGATCTGAAGACAGAAAGCCGCACTGCAGCAGTAGGCACGACAGTACCATGTGCAGCAGCGACGGGCGTTGCGTTCTCGTCATGCTTGTTGGGGACAAGTTGCGATAGCACCGCGAATGTGTCGGTGAGTCTTTTGATCGCCTCGGCCAGTTCGACAATAACGGGTGGCAATCTTTGGCGAGACTCGAACGCTGAGTTCTTTTCGTGCAACCTCAACGCTACTGCGGGTGGCAATTGCACGGTGCCGATTCTCGGAGTTTGTCCCATCGGAACGACTCCGAATGGTTCGGGCCTGTGCTGTTTCTCGGGCATAGCGACTTGCAGCACGACCTTAGCCAACCGGTGTATGCGTTTTAACGGTGAGTATGACTTCACGACCTGCACGTGTCTCGGTTGCGACACTTGCGGTGGTTCCCCGATTGTGATCGATATCAATGGCGACGGCATTGCGCTAACCGCCGCGGCTGATGGTGTCGACTTCGATCTAAACGGAAACGGCACCAGGGACCGTCTCGGCTGGACGACCGCGGGTTCGGACGATGCCTGGCTCGCGCTCGATCGCAACGGCAATGGAACCATCGACAAAGGCTCTGAATTGTTTGGCGACTTCACACCACAACCGGCGGCAAGTAACAAGAACGGATTCCTGGCATTAGCCGAGTTTGATAAACGGGCGAATGGGGGTAACGGCGATGGCGTGATTAATGATCGCGATTCGATCTTTACTCGTCTTCGTCTCTGGCAAGACACAAACCACAACGGCATTTCTGAACTTGAAGAACTGCACTCGCTTGAATCATTGAAAGTGAAAGCGCTTGAGCTGGACTTCAAGGAATCGAAGCGCGTCGATCAATTCGGCAACGAGTTCAAGTACCGGGCGAAAGTCCGCGACATGGACGGCGCACAAGTGGCGCGTTGGGCCTGGGACGTGTTTCTGGCTCATTAAGGCTTAACCACCGGGGGCACAAAAAGGCACAAGAGTCAGGGAGGGAATTTTGGTGGGTTCGGTCCCTTTCTCTTGTGCCTTTGTGTGCCCCTTGGTGGCTTGCGTGCGTGTGTCGCTACTTTTTCCAGACCGGCAAGGTGCGGCGGGCCGCCTTTTCCTGTTTCAAGCCCAACGCCCAATCCGCCTGCATCAAGGTGTGAATGTCTCGTGTACCTTCATAGATGATCGCGGCCTTGCAATTGCGCAGGTAGCGCTCGACAGGGTAGTCATTCGAATAACCATTTGCGCCGTGAACCTCAATCGCCATCGAAGCCGCCTTTTCGCTACGCGTGGTGGCTTGCCACTTTGCCAGACTCGTTGCCTTCGCGTTCGGTTTGCCTTCGTTCTTCAAATAGCCGGCGCGTAGCCACAACAAGTGGCTCATCTGGTAATCGGCTTCCATCTCCGCAATTTTCTGTTTCACCAGTTGGTGATTCGCGATCTTCGTGCCAAAGGTCTCGCGCGTGTTTGCATACGCAACCGCGGCATCGCGCGAAGCGCGAATTACACCCGTTGCTCCCGATGCAACCGTATACCGTCCCTGCTCGAGCGCAAACATCGCAATCTTGAAACCCTCCCCCTCTTCCCCAACCATGTTCTCGTGTGGCACTCGTACGTCCTGCAACGAGAAATAACCGGTGTTGCCGGCGCGTATGCCGAGCTTCCCGTGTATCGTCCCCGATGAAAAACCTTTCATGCTGCGCTCAACGATAAAACACGACATGCCGGTGTGGTCGCGGTTGCGCCGCTTCTCTTCGTCGGTCCAACAGAAGAAGAGAAAGTTATCGGCGAGGTCTGCCAAACTGATCCACATCTTCTCGCCATTTAAGACCCACTCGTCTCCTTCACGGCGAGCGGTGGAGCGCGCTCCGACCACGTCTGATCCTGCGCCTGGCTCCGTCAATCCGTAAGTCGCGATCTTCTCGCCCTTAGCCTGCGGCGTCAGATATTTTTGCTTTTGTGCCTCGCTTCCCCACGTGTAGAGCGTCAGCGAGTTTAATCCCGTGTGCACCGACATAATCACCCGCAGAAACGTGTCGACTGCCTCCAACTCTTCGCAAACGAGCCCGAGCGAGATGTAATCGAAACCGGCCCCGCCGTACTCCTCGGGGATACAAACGCCAAGCAGGTTGAGCTCGGCCATCTTTCGCAAAATGGAAGGCTGGTATTCCTGTTTCTCGTCCCACTCCTTGATAAACGGCGCGACTTCCTTCTGCGCAAACTCCCGCACGGTTTGCACCAACGCCTTGTGATCTTCAGTCAGTTCAAAATC
>DATEHX010000038.1:0-4048 GCA_035279345.1 Pyrinomonadaceae bacterium
GGCAGGAGGGGAAGAACCCAACGCGCGGAATAGATCGTCGTCATCGTTTCGCGTTCTTCAGTTGACGGTACCGCTCCATGATCGAAACCACATAAGCGCGCGTCGAAGGAATGTCGATGCGCCCGATGAACTCCGCGCCACTCTGCGGCGGTGCGCCTTCGCTCGTGCGGCTCCACTCGACCGCCCGGCTCGGCCCGGCATTGTAACCCGCCACCATACGCGTCTCGACATCCGGCCGGTCCTGAAACTGCTCGTAGATCTTTTCCAGGTACCAGCAACCGATCTGAATGTTACGTTCCGGATCGCGCAACAAGCTTTGCGGGTCGCTCGCCATCTGCCGCTCGAGTTCGCGCATGCCGGTCTCAGTGGCCCATTCACGGCCGACGATCGGCGTCACCTGCATCAAACCAATTTCGCCATCAGCACCGGTCTTCCACGGGCTGAAATAAGTCTCTTCGTAAATGATGCTCCAAACGAGATCGGGATCGACGCGATAGATCGCGGCCTGGCGCGCAATCAAAGCATCGTAACGATGAGTCCAATATTGGTTAAGAAGATAGGCGGCTAGAACCAGCGTGAGGACTATGCAAACAACGGCGAGAACTCGTTTCATCCAGTTCGGGGAAAGCCATCCACAGATTACACAGAACTTAAACACTTCAGCAGTCTGTGTAATCTGTGGATGGCTTTAGTTTTTCCTTCTCAGTGACGACCAAAAACTCGAACGATGATACGCGAGGTCCACGCCTTCGTAGCGCGAGCGCAGCGCGTGTTCGTCAAGCACGTGTCCCTGCAACCAAACCTCGGCTTCCAAACTCGCACCGACCGCCAGTTCACCGCGCAGCGCGCGCCGGTTCACCAGCACTTCGAGCTTGATCTTTTCAAGATCGAGATGAATCCAGAACAACTCGCCGCCGGAAAGCGGATTCCTGAGCGGTTTGAAAGCGATGATGCGGCCACACAAGCTCCAGTCATTTTCATGCGCGGCGCGGGCCGGAGCGGCTTTTTCGAGCGGCATCCAGTGGGTGTCTACTTTGCCTCGCCGAACGCGCGCGCGATACGCGAGGCCGCACAAACCGATGTGTAACTCCTGCGCGGCAAAACCCGCTGGCCCAACTTCCGTCAGGTTCTGCAACTCGAACAGAACTTCGCAATCGGTGCCTTCGCGATATCCGTGGATGACTGCTTCGCCTTCTTCGTCGTACTCGGTCAACGCCCACGGCGCGATCGTTTGAATGTAGCGAGCACGAAAACCGGGACGGCAGTCGGCGTAGAACACGTCGCTGCCCGATTCGTAAAGAACGGTCCAAACCTCGAGACCTTCTCCGAGCTTCCAACAACGACCGTGCAACACGGCGCCGCGCCGATTGAGTTGTGTTGCCTCGCCCTGATCGCCTGCACGTTCAGCCAGGTAGTTGAAAGCCTTCTCGCTTGAAACCTCCAGACCGATCGTTTCGAAAGTAGGGTTCATAGTGAATCAGTAATCTTGGACGGATGCATTATTGCGCGCTCCGCTTCCGCTGTCTACGCTTCGCGGTGTTGCCGTTGCCATTTTCCGCACGCGGCGCGCGTGTCCGGAAGCCGCGGATCACGCGTTGTGGACCATGCGACGGCTGCTTTCCCGAGCGGACCATCTCGGCAAACAGGTCGACATCGTAATCAGCTTCACGCGACATCTCTTCGCGAATCGAGTGCAGCACTTCCAAGAATCTGGGACGACGATACATTGTTTTCTTTGTATAGGTCCTATAGGACCTATATGACCTATCGATAAGACCTATACTTATACAACCCTTTCTGTAGCCTCAGACACCAGAAACTCCGGCGTCACGATCATCGGCACGTAAAACCCGGCCGCGGTATTGAACAACTTTATGCGCGCCTGACGGCGAACGTTTGCCAGGTGACCGAAGTTCCACGTTACCAAATAATCGATCTTGTGAAACGACGCAATCGCTACGTGCAATGCGTCGGCGATGTACTTGCGATGAAATATCCCGCGCGCGATGTAACCTTCCGCGAGGATCGCTGCTTCTTCAGTCAGATCCACTTGTTCGAGATCGCGAATGAGTTTCAGGTACGAAGTGCGGTGTGGTTCCTGCACGCGCCCGAGTTCTGACGTAACGAGCGGCGAGATCACCGCGCGATAGTCGGGCATCTCGTGTTCCCACCAGCGGATCGTCAAGTCGCGGCGAAACGGTTCGCCATTGTCCAAATAGGCGCCGATAACCGATGTCTCTAGATAAAGAGCCTGCTTCATGGAGTTGTTACTACTTCCTGATTGATATTCTCGACCGTATTCCGCTTTTGCAGCAACGGCTCCAGGCGCATCGTGCCGCGCGCGAAGTCAAAGTAGATGCGGAAATGCCGCAGGAAGTTTCCACCGAGAATTCCACTTTGCGTAAATCCCGCCGTTTCGTTTACCGGTTCCATGTCGAGCACGGCCGCGTTGATCTTTTCCAGTTTACTCAATCCGAAACTCAAACGCGGCAACTGTAAAAGCTTCACGTCTTCAGCGACACCCGCCGCGCCATACACCCGCATCTTCGACGGTTGTAACAGTTCGAGCAGTTGTTCCTCCTGCGAAAGTTTCTCGGAGATCACCGTAATGCTCGCAGCCGTATCAACGATAAAGTTTAACGACTTGTCAAATCCATCGAGCGTGACTTCACCACTTAAAAACCCGCTCGACGTCGACCGCAACGGCACTTCAACCGAACCATCGTTTGGCGCCAGCGGCGCGAGCGACAACATTCCTTCGGGGCGTTTGACGGTCCACGGTTCCAGCTTATCCCCTTGATTCTGACGAACCAGCGTCATGCGCCGCGTACCGTAGTCGATAGCCGCTAGAAACTTCGAAATCACCGACAATCCCAGATATCCGTCAACCGGAATGTTCGCGTCGAAAAACTTTCGAATGTAAACCGGAACGTTTTCAACCCTGACGTCTCCCATTTCGATCGAATCGAGATAGCCGTAAACGATCTCAAACTTTCCGCCACCGCCAACCGCACGTGCAAGACCGCCACGCGCAACCGGTCTGATGTTCAAACGCTTCGCCGTCTCCTCGGAAAGCACCGACATGCCCGAGCCGGTGTCGAGCACAAACCGCAACGGCTCCTTCGAGCCGTTCACACGAACTTCCAGAACGGGACGGTTGTCTGTCGCTTCAAAGGGAATCGACGCGCGAACCTCTCCGGCCGGGTTGTAAAGCGATCCCTGGCGGCCGAGATAACGCAGGAAAGCGATCAAGCCGAGAATTCTGTCGCGGCGATCCGTGTCGGTCTTCGGCGCGATGATCAAAAATCGTTCGTACGCATCCGCGGCCTCTCGATATTTTTCACTTCTCGCGGCTGCCTGTCCCAAACTGAAAACATAATCCGGCTCGTCGGGATCCATGCTGGCTGCTCTGCGCAATCCCTCGATCGCCTTTTGCAGCCGGTTCTCATAGAAGTCAACCATCGCCAGTCCGGCGACGGCGAGCGATTCGTTTTCGTTGAGCGCAAGTGCAGTGCGAAACTCCTCCACCGACAAACGAAACTCACCCGCACCGAGAATCGCGGTGCCCAACAAAGCATGACCGCGGGCGGATAGCGGATCTTGCATGATCACGCGCGCAGCGTTGTCGTAAGCGCCTTGTAAGTTTCGCTGCTTGAGTTGGGTAAAACTCAAACCCAGGCGCGCTTCCATATCGTGCGAGTCTTTCTCGAGCAGCTCGCGAAAGATCTTCTCCGCTTGTGGATACTCGCCTCTGCGTGCGGCGCGATATCCCTTGTTGTAAGCCTTCTTGTCAGCGGAGGCATAAGCAGTTTGCGCGGCGCCAGTGAGGAACAAACAAAACACTAAAGCGGCCACACCGCAGGCCGCTGTTTTGAGTAGCCATCGCTTGGTTTTAGACTGCATGATCCACACCTACTACTTCAGAATCTCGCCTGTCTTCATCGACCATAGCACTAAATCGAGCTCATCGAAATCGACGCGAATGTCTTTGGCGAATCGGATTAATTCTTGTTCGACTTCGAGATACTTTTTGCGCGTTTGCGGCGGC
>DATEHX010000039.1:0-3289 GCA_035279345.1 Pyrinomonadaceae bacterium
TTGTACAACTGTCTCGTACTGGCTTTAAGTTATAACCCAGCTCCATTCCACTCCGAGGTAAAAGCATGTTCCGCACCTTAGTCCTCCTGGCCGCTTGCCTTTGCTTATCAGTTACCGCCGCCGCGCAACAGAAAACCGATCGACCGCTCCTGATCGGCCGCGTTGCCATCAATCAATCGCACATCGCGTTCACTTATGCGGGAAAGATTTGGCTGGTCGAACGAACCGGCGGCGTTGCGAAGCGTTTAACGAACACGCCTAGCGAAGAAACCAGTCCGGTCTTCTCGCCCGACGGTAAACGAATCGCATTCTCGCGTTCGAATGGAAACGACTGGGACGTCTTCATCGCTCAGACCGATGGATCCGGCGAACCAACACGCGTGACGATGATGCCCGAAGATGATTTCGTCACAGCGTGGTCGCCGGATGGAAGGGAAGTCATCTTTGAAACGACCCGCGACGAAGAGTCCGTGACTCGGCTCTATAAAACCTCGACCGAACGGCTCGCGTTGGCAACTGCGCTCCCGCTGCACCAAAGCTATTCCGGTTCGCTCTCTCCCGACGCGACACGCATCGTTTACAACCCGCGCTCCGGCGCCGGCGACTGGCGTTACTACCGCGGCGGATACGCCGCGCCTCTGTGGATCGCCAATCTAAAAACAGGCGCTCTCGAAAAACTCTCGAACGGTACGTACAACGACAGGAACCCGCAGTGGGTAGACGACCGGATCTTTTTCGTTTCCGATCGCACGGGAATTTTCAACGTCCACGTCTACGACACCAAATCGAAAAAGACAGAGCAGTTGACGAAGTACACGGGTTCAGGAGTTCGCTTTGCTTCGGCAACAAACGGCGCCGTAGTTTACGTACAAGGCGGCCGGTTACATCTGCTCGGTCTGACCACCAACAAAGATCAAGCGATAAGCGTGTCGGTGACGCCCGACACGTCGGAACTCGCTACTCGCAACGTGCCCGCCATGCGTTTCCTCGAGCAAATGCTCCCATCCGCGACCGGCGATCGTGTCGTCTTCGGTGTGCGAGGTGACGTGATCGTTTTCGATCCGGCAAACGGTTCGTACAAGAACCTTACCAACTCATCAGGTATTGCCGAACGCTATCCGGTGATCTCGCCTGACAACAAATCAGTTGCTTATTTTTCAGACGAATCGGGCGAGTATGCGCTGCACGTTCGTTCGCTCGAAAACGACGCCGTTAAAAAGATCCGCATCGAAGACAAGCCATCGTTCTACTGGGATCTCGCGTGGTCGCCTGATTCCCGCAAGCTTGCGTTTCCCGACAGGCGGCTCGGTCTTTGGCTCGTCGATATCACTGCCGAAAGCGCGGTTCGGGTTGATAGTTCCACCTATTCGGCGCAGGAATCATGGTCTGCAAAATTCTCGCCCGATTCGCGTTTTCTCACCTACTGGAAACGCATGAAGAATCGCGCTGGTGAAGTCTTCATTTACGATCTCGCGCAGAAAAAGAGTTTCCCGGTCACGGACGGCGTCACTCATGCGCAACTGCCGGTGTTCGATCCTAACGGCAAGTATCTCTACTTCGTTTCGAGTCCGAACGTGGGCACGACCGAGTTTAGCTGGGGCGTGTTGAATGGAGTATTAGCGAATCCGCTTGTGACTCGACGAGTTCATGCGGTGGTGTTATCGAAGGATCAGCCGTCGCCACTCCTGCCGAATGGACAACCAAATCCGGACGCGAAAGTCAGCGAGATCGTGCCGCAGGTGAAGATTGATTTCGAAGGTCTCGAGTCGCGCGTCGTTAACTTACCGCTGCAACAACGCGACTATGCACAGCTCGCAGTCGGACAACCAGGGAAGTTGATTACGGTTACCAGAGACTGGTCCGGCGATCCGAGTGGACCGACGGGGCAGACCGTATCTTCATTCGACCTTGCAAAAGGCGGCCAGATGCAGAAGCTTGTGGACCAGATCAACGCGGTCGATATAACCGCGGACGGCAAAAAGATTCTCTATCGCAAAGGACGCGATTTCTTTCTCGTTTCCACCGACGCTCCCGTGAAACCCGATGAAGGCCGGCAGGACTTCAGCAAGATGGAAGTGCGCGTTGCTCCGGCCGAAGAGTGGCGGCAGATGTTTCACGAGTCGGTGCGCATCATGCGCGACTGGTTCTACGATCCGAATCATCACGGACAGAACCTTGCCGCACTCGAAAGCGAGTATGCCGCATACCTGCCGACCATTGTTCGCCGCAACGATCTCAACCGCTTGATGCAACAGATGCTCGGTTCCGTTTCAGTCAGCCATCTCGGCGTTGGCGGCGGTGATACTCCGCAATCCGGAGGCAGCGGTAATCGCATTGGACTGCTCGGCGCGGATTATGAGATCGCGAATGGAAAATATCGTTTTAAAAAGATCTATCGCTCGACGACCTACTCGTCGCCCAATGGAGCGTTCGCTGCACCATTGGACCAGCCGGGAGTGGATGTTCGTGAAGGCGATTATCTGATCAAGGTCAACGATCAAACGGTTGAAGCGGAAAAGAACGTGCTCGGCTATTTCGAAAACCTGGTCGGCCGGCCGGTGAAGATCACGGTTTCCGCCAGCGCAGACGGCGCCAACGCTCGAACCTACACCGTGTTTCCGGCGCTCGGCGAAAATCGTTTGCGTCGCGCGAACTGGGCGGAAGAAAACCGCAAGCTCGTCGAGAAGCTTTCCGGCGGCAAACTCGGCTACATCTTTATCGAGGGTTACGGCGGCGAAGGCATCATGAACGCCATTCGCGGCCTGACCGGATACGCGGACAAGCAGGGCATAATCGTCGATCAACGTTTCAACGGCGGCGGTATCACGCCCGACTATCTGATCGAATGGATGCAACGCAAGCCGCTCTACTACTACATGTTTCGCGGTGGCGACGACATCGCGACGCCAGTGAATCCCGCGCCGCCGGTGAAGGTGATGATCATTAATGAACTGAACGGTTCGGCCGCGGAGACCGGTGCGTTTATGTTCAAGCTGGCGAAGGTTGGACCACTGGTTGGCAAACGCACGTTCGGTGCTGGTATTGGTCCATATTATTTCACGCCGCGACTCATCGACGGTGGACAGGTTCAACTGCCGAATCGTGCGGCGTACGATCCGAATGGTGCTTTGTGGGGCATAGAAAACGCCGGTGTGTCTCCTGATTTCGACGTTGAGATCACGCCGGCTGATGTGATCGCCGGGCGCGATCCGCAGCTTGAGAAAGCGGTGGATGTCGCGCTGGTGCAGATTTCGAAGAATCCGTTGGTTGTACCCAAGCGTCCGGTGTT
>DATEHX010000040.1:0-9811 GCA_035279345.1 Pyrinomonadaceae bacterium
TTGATCTCGCGCGGCTCGATCTGCGCTCCACGAACTTCCATGCTCGGCTCTACTTCTGCTCCGGAAACTTGAACCCGATATACGTGCCTGCGCTCAATCCCATCAGACCCAACAACGTCGGACTGAACTCAGGCATGGCCAGGCCATTGTAAACCGAGGAGAGAAAAATAATCCCGAGTATTATCGTCCAGGCGAAAATCTGGAAGCGATGAAAACTGTATCCACTGCCGTCGGAGAGGATGTCGCGTAGAAATCCCTGTGTGACTGTCGGCGGCGCATCGGCAGCCATGGTCATAAGCTGTTGATCGATCTGGCTCAGCCGCGTCCGGCCCTCAACCAACTGGCGAGTCATAGCATCGCGGTTTGCCTGGTCCGTTACTGTCGCCGCACCGGAGGCATTGAGCGCATCGAGGTTCGTTTGAACGTCAGTAACGGCTTGTTCCACCGCCGTCTTTTGCGCCCTGAGATCCTGCGTTTGATTGGTTTTAGCATCGTCTTTGCTGTTGTCAATCAACGCTTCTCCGAGTGCGGTGCCGGCGCTGATACCCATCAACGCCAACAAAGAAGAAGTAATAGTGTCCAGCGCGCCTGTTATTAGCCAGATCGTCGTATACGACGCATAGATCAGGAAAAACCAGAAAGCCATTTGCGCGCGTCCCAGATTGTACGGACGCTTCTTTCCACTTACCGGCGGCGGGCCAGGGTCACGAATGATGTTCGTCTTGCGCACCAGCCACAACAACAGAGTCCCAGTGGCCAGAACTATCAGGGCCGCCACAATTCCATAGACAGGCGAGATCACGGTAAGCGGAAGCGGGTTCTCTCTTTCATGCACACTGTCGAACGCCGAGCCATTCTCTAATCCGACACTCAATGTGACCGGACGTTTTACTCCGCTCGGTGCGCCAAGCAGGTCGATCCAGGTCTCTCTGTTCTCGGGTGTGATTTGCAGGTGAAATATCAACCGGCCTCGATCTACATGGAGCTCGTCAGGGTAGTTGCCTCTGATCGCGCGGCCATTGATGTAGGGCACAAGCTTCGCGGGATCGTTGTTCTCATTGGCCAGTGTCCAAGCCTCCAGGTTCTGGATGCGGACTTCCAGAATGTCGTCCAACTCCAGATGACCGAGCATCTGGACAACTCTCGGAGTGATCTTGGTGACTATTGGAGATGCTGATGGCGATGCTGCCGGTGACGCTGACGGCGTTGCCGTTGGCGTCGCATCGGGTTGCTGCTGCGACTGAGTCGAATCATCTTGCGGAGTCGGTGTAGGTGTTGCCGCGGGATCGTCCTGAGCAACGACGAGTGTGGCAGTCAACACTAGAAAAAGAACGAAGCGGGGGAACAGTTTCAGTATGTGCATTGAGGCGTCCTTGCGCTCGGGAACTACGCCCCACAAAGGGGCAAAACAGGCGCTTATAAAGCGATTGAACTACTAAAATGCGAGGCCCGGGATTTAGTGCCGGAAAGGCACGATGAAGCTAAGAGCTTTTTATCGCAGGTGTTGAGTGGAAGTCAATCTATTGTTCGAGACAAGCGGAGGAGTTTTGAGTTCAAGCTTTAGCTTGTCTTCAGGGACAGCCTAAAGGCTGAGCCCAAAACGCCTGCGTTAGAACGGAAGCTCGGTGTTACGCGTGAGACTCTAACGCTTCGAGCACCGCGCCCGCTTTCACATCGAAGTGAGAAGCGTTCCAGACTGCCTTGCCATCTTTGAAGACAATCACCTGCGGCGTCTCGTGGCGAATGCCCGTCAAGTCGGCCAGTTCGCGCGAAACTTCTCTGGCGCTCTGCACCTCGAGCAGGTTTACCTGGTTCTCGAGTTTCTCCATTTCACGATACGCGGCGGAACTGATGCCGCACGAGTTGCTGTGTTTGAAAATCACTACGGGTGCGTTCCTGGAATCCGTGATCAACTTATCAAGCGTTTCCCGAGTGTCGATTTTAAAGAAGCTCTTTCCCATATCTTACCTCCACTATGAAAATAACCTCACAGGAATAGCGATCCTGTCAAACACAAATCACTTTTCTATTGACGATCGAAAACTTTCCTTTTATTGTGCCTGAGCTACCGAGAAAGCTTGGCTACCTCAAAGCTGGGCGATCACTGACGAGCCTCACGAATCTCTTAACAGATTCTTCGCTTTCTCTATTGCAGGTCGAACTATGTCTAAAACCTCATCAAAGGAGAACGTGTATGTTCATTACGCCAAACCGTCTGGCAAACCGTCGTCTCACTCGACGCGCGCTTTTCAATTTCCTCTGCCTCATGTTGCTGTTAACGGCTGCTTCGCCGGCGGCGCTCGCGGATGAGTTAGCAGTCTGGAATTTCAATGACTCGAATCTGACTGTGGATCATGGCAGCGGAACACTGGTCAGTAACTTCAATCCCGCCAATCTTCTATTCGCGGCGGGCACTACAAACAACGCGAGGTTGGGCCACGTTGCCGGACAGGCGCTTTCGCTCCAGGGCGGCACCGGAACCGCGAACAACGGCCGGCATCTCACCTTCAACGTCAGCACACTTGGTTTCTCGAATATCATCGTGAGTTTTGCGACTCAGGGAACCAGCACCGGCTTCAACAGCAACCAGTTTCAATACAGTCTCGATGGAATCAATTTCATCGACTTCGGTCTGCCATACACGCCCGCGGGCGCGTTCGGATCGGTGCCGTTGGTGTTCTCGCTCGTGAGTATCGCCGCACTGAACAATAATCCGAACGCCGCGTTTCGCATCGTCTTCAATGGAGCGAGTTCCGCGACGGGAACTAATCGGATCGACAACTTTGTGGTTGAAGGAACTGCGGTGACTAATGTTCCTGAACCAGTCAGCGCGATCTTGTTGTTAACCGGGTTGAGCGGTTTGTATGGCTTGAGAAAAAGGAAAAGGGCTGCGCCGTAACGCAGCCCTGATCTTGCAACCGAAAACTGAATCTAGTTCCAGTCGCCGACGAGAACAAACGGCGCCCAATAGAACGGCGCGCTGTATTTCTTGCCGGAGATCATGGCTAGCTGTGCGCCACGCAACGCGCCTGAAGAGGTACCGGCTGAAGCGCTCAGCAGTCGTTGGTAGAAGTCTGTCATCAGATCGGCGGTCGACTTGTCTGCCACTGACCAAAGACTCACGCCAACGGTCGGCGCACCGGCGTACATGAAGGCGCGTGTCAGGCCCATCACGCCTTCACCGCGCTTCTCTTTGCCGAGTCCGGTCTCGCAGGCTGAAAGCATTACGAGAGGAGAACCCAGGCGCAGATTAAAGACTTCGTCCGTGCGAACAAAGCCGTCGCGGGTCTTGTTGCCTACGAGTGACAAGACCACGCCGGTGAACTGCGGACGCTCGGCGTTCAGCAAACCGTGGGTGGCGACGTGAATGATCCGGTACTTGCTGATGTCGCGCGTGCCGAGATTCTCTTCGCTCGCGTCGAGATCCAGCCAAACGTCGGCTTGTCCGCCTGACGTTTTGGCCAGCTTCGAGATCTGTTCGGCTTCCACGCGCGTGCCGTTAAGACGGGCCAGCGGCAGTCCTTCCATCGCTGTGTTCGTTGCGGGTGTGGTTTCCTCCACATCCGCCAGCGCGCTCTGGATGCCGAGGCCGCGGACATCTGCGTCAGTAGTCGCAGCCGCAGTTCCCTTCTTCGCGCGGGCGTCGTTTGAATTGAAGACTGGATCCGCAATCACGAGCAGCGCGCGGCTGGTAGTTTTTGCGCGCTGTTGTTTGATCGCGCCAACGACCGAGGCTGAAGGCGCGTAAACGATCTCGTTTGATTTCACGAGGTAATTTAGTGAAGCGAAGTCGCCCGCGTCGGCGGTCTTCAACAGCACTTCAAACGGAACATAATTGAGTGCGCCGTCGGCTACAACCAACAAACGCTTCTCGCCGATCGTTGCGGCAGCCGGCTCGATCACCGCTTTGTAAAGCGCGTTCGAAGCCGCGACGAATCCACCGGTTTCCGCCGGAGCCGTCGTGGCGATGCCCAAACCGCGATTGGCTTCCGCGACGTCAATGCCGACGATACGGCGTTGCAGTTTGGAAGGAATGAGCTGTGCGCGAAGATCCGTGGCCAGCTTATCGACCGTGCCGCGCCCCGGGAGTTTGTACAAGCTCACGGCGCTCTTGCCGACTGCGAACAGATACGAATCGTCTGCTTGCAGTGCGTATTCAACCAGCACTGTCTGATCGTCGAGCACGTTCTGCTGCACCTCGGCGAGCGTCATCGGCTTGTTGCTGGTGAGCGACGCGTATCGCGGACTCGCCGTGCGAATCTGGTTCTCAATCTCCTCGTACTCGGTTTGCAGCTTTTCGAGCTCCGCGTCGAGTTCCGCTGGCTTACTCTTCAACTCTTCCTGAGAAACGTTGATACCGGTCAGCATGTCGGCAATGTCCTGCTGCCGATCGAGGTTCTCCTGTTTGCGTTTCAACAACTCGGCCGGAACACCCTCGGTAATCGCCGCATTCGTTTCGCTCAAAAGATCGAGCAGTGAACGGGCGCGTGCCTGTTCGTTGATGCGAAAAGCCTCGCTCGCGTACTCCAGCGCTTTCCCGCTCAGCGGCGCACCCGCGGCACCGGCAGTCAACAAAGCCATCGCGGCATTGGCGCTGGCGGCTTCGTCGAAAACGTCTTTGGTCGTTGCAAGAAACGTCGTGCGTGATTCATCGGCACGGAGACTTCCCTGCCGCAGAGTTTCAATCGTCGCGAGCGACTCGCGATAATTTCCCAGCGCCTGTTCGCGCAACGACAGCGACTTCTTTTGATCTTTCTCCTGCATCGCCTGCAACCACAAACTGCGGCCCAAACCGCGTTGCGCCGGCCACATGAGATCGAGTCGTTTGTCGTCCTGTGCGCCCTTCTTCGCGTCGTTGTAAAACTTCGTCGCATCTTTGAACTTGCCCGTTCGCATCGCTACGTCGCCAAGACTGGTGCGTGACGCGGCACGAAAACGGCGAACCTGTCCGAGACTCGCGATCGCCGCCAGACTGCTGCCCGCGGCTTCCAACGCATTCTCAAAATGCTTCCGTGCCGACTCGAAATCGCCGTTCGCATAGTCGAGCCGGCCCATGCCGAGCTCGTAGCTGGAATACGCAATCGAAACCCGATATTGATCGAGTTCCTTTTTGGCTTCCAACAAAGTCGTGACGCCACCTGTGGGAGCCGCAACACTCACGCGGCCCGTTTGGATTCCACTGGTAATCGCACCCAAACCACCAAACCGCCTTCCGACTTTCTGCGCCGCGCCCTCCGGCTTCTGCACGACCATCCGGCCGTACGCCGCGCGTGCTTCAGCGTCTTTGCCGAGACGGAAATTCACGTCGCCAATCTTCGCGAGCATCAGGTTTGCGTTGAACTTATCGTCGCCCAAACCAACAGCCGCGCCGACTACGTCTTTTTGGTCAACAGCGAGAAAACCATCGAGCGCCTTTTGATAATTCTCGAGCGCAACTGTGTATTGTCCCTGTCGCAGGTACAGGTCGCCGAGTTCATTGTGAGCGGCTGCGATGCCGCTATTTTTCTTCGCGGCAGTGTAGAGGTTGAGCGCGTTGCGCAGTTGGATCAATGCCTGATCCGCGCGGCCGCGCTTCAGCAGTCTTCTGCCTTCGCGTAACGCAGCACCCGCTGAATCCGTTTGCTGCACGTAAGCCGCCGCGGTGCTCGCGCTCGCCAGTGAGGTAACCGGCGCAAGCAACAACGCAGTCGACAACACGACGCCAATCGATTTCAAACTTCTACAACTCATCTTTAATTCCCTTTCAAGAATCCACAACTATTTATGAACGAGGTCGAGCGTGGCGACCAGCATCGAACTCTTCGACGAAGCCATCATGATCAACGACGGCTCCGGATCGTCTTTCGCAAGGCCGAGCCCGCGCGTCGCTGCCTGTTGTTCCGGTCCTGTTTGCGCCCGGCCGTATTTTGCGTTCTGATCCTTCGCGAGCGGCTCCTGCATCTGTTTCGAGATCAAATCCCAAACTTCGGTGCTCGGACGCCACGGACAACTTCCACTCGCATTACTACAAAACGAGATCAGTTCGTCTTCGATGGGCACATTCTTCAACGGCTCGCGCGTCAGTACAAAAAACAACCGCTCGTTGCCGGGAAACTCGTCGAATACCAGCCATCGCAACCGTTCTTGATCCGACGCACCCGACGGTATTTCCCACGGTATGTGAGCCTTGATGTAGTTGCCGGCTTCGTCAAGGTCCTTGTCGGGATAAATCATGATCACTGGACCATCATTCGTTTGGTTGAAAATGTAGAGATAGCCGTCGGTGTTCGTCTCCAGCAAAACGCGTACGCGATCGCCTTTGCGAAACACGTGCTCGGGATCGACGCGAATGGCCAGGCCGTTGGAGTCGCGCGTGAACAACGTCATGCCCAATCCGATGCGCGCGGCGTTGACTGGCCTTACCGGTTCAGACGGCTTATTTGACGGGCCCGGTCCGGTGGGATTATTCGGCTTCTTCTCAGGCGCCTTGCCCGGATCGTTTTGAACGACGGGTTTTGGCCGCCTTCTACTCGGTTTGCTCGTGCCCGACGCCGCCGGTGCTTTGTCCTTCGGCCGCGACGTCAAAAATGCGCCGCGCACGTCACCCTCATCCTGTGGCGCCGGGGCGGCAGTTCCGATCACAACGGCACACGCACAAACCATCGCAAAAAGAAGAACTCTCAATCGCATAGCTATCTCCTAATTGTGCTGAATACGGATGTCGAAGACTATTGGATTACTCGTTTGTTCGGCTGGAACTTTAACTCGTACCAGCGGTGCGCGAGGATTCGACTCGTCAAGCTCGGTGACCGGCGGCTTCTCGGCGTATTTCGCCGCAAACGATTTGAACTCCGCTTGCTGCGTTGCCGACAAAGGTTCGAAGGTCACGGCTTCGTTTAGAAACGCGGGAGACGGCAGCGCCGTCTTCGCAAAGATGATAGTGAAAACATCGGTTCCGGGTTTCTTGTCCAGCGTCAGGGTGTTGCCTTTCGGAAAGCTGAAGTCACTGCCGCCGGGTACTTGGTTGCTCGTAACTCCCGATTCCGGCACCGGCTTGGTGGTTAGAAACGCTGTCGGCTGATTGTTATCGCCTGGACCGATAATATAGAGGTACCCGGCCTCACTAAAAGTGAAATGAAACTTGAATTTTGTTCCGGAAGCTATCGCCACCAAGGCGGCGACTTGCGCCGGTTCTTCGCCCTTCCGCGCCGGTTCTAACTCGAGCCAGTAACGGCTAATCTCGCGCGGCGCGGCAACAGGGGCTGTCGAGGTTCCAGGTGTAGTCACGGCTGTTGTCGTCCTTGAACGGTTCCAAAGGAAGAAACTTGCAACCCCGACCACAGCGACGACCAACAGCAACACCACTGCGCCAATAATCAGCCCGGCGGCGCCCTTCTTCTTTTCGACTACAACCGGCGGCGCCACTGGCGCCGGTTGCGGCGCTGGCCGAACCTGCGGCTGAACCGATGGAACGGCCGTAACGCTCGAACCCATCGCGCCCGATTCCGCCACCGTCGCAGCAGACATACCCGGATCGGCTGGTGGGGGCTCTGGTTTCGCTCGTTCAACAACGGTCGGCGCCACAGTTGATGCGGCTGGCGGAGTTGGCGGCGAAGTTTGGGCGCCGTCAAGCGTCAACACGGTTGCAGCGTTGACATCTGACTTTGTGTCGAGATCTTTCTTGATCGTGACTGTTTCCGCAAAACCCGCTGGAGCCTGGTCGCCAGACGGCTGAACCGGCGTCGTCAACCCCGCGCGTAACTCACTTGCCAATTCACTGGCCGTCGACTGGCGATCGCCACGATCCTTCGCCGTCGCACGTTCGATCGCGCCGCTAAAACCACGCGGCACATCCGGCGCCACCTCATACAGCGGTTTCGGCGCGGTCTGCACGTGTTCACGCCGCAGTTCATGCAACGTATTACCCGCAAACGCCCGCCGGCCGGAGATCATTTCGTAGAACACGAGGCCAAGACTGTAGATATCCGCGCGGCCGTCGATTTCCGGATTGTTATCGCGCGCGATCTCGCCCCACTGCTCCGGCGACATGTAGTAAGGAGTGCCGAGCACTTGCCCCGCCATCGTGAGCGCGGTGTTGCCGCCGTTGTCACCGGCGATTTCGCGCATCTTCGCGATACCGAGGTCGAGTAGTTTCACGACCGGCGCACTGTTTTCCGTCGCGTTGCCGATCATGATGTTTTCCGGTTTGAGGTCGCGGTGCACGACGCCCATCGAGTGCGCGGTGTCGAGCACGCTCATGATCGGCGTAAGAACCTCAAACGCTTCCGCGGCGCTGAATCGTCCGCGCGTTTTGATGGCGAGGTCGAGAGTATGGCCTTCGACATACTCCATCACCATGTAGATGGTGCCGTCGGCGGCGGTGCGGAGATCGTAAACCGTGACCGCATTGGGATGACGAAAGCGCCGCGCCGCCTGTCCTTCGCGCCTGAACCGGCGCAGCCATTCCGCGTTTGTCCTGACCTCGGGCGGCAAGACCTTGATTGCCACGCGGTCCCCGAGCAGGATGTGGCGCGCGCGATAGACGGCCCCCATGCCGCCCTTTCCGAGCAGCGCCTCCATCTGGTACTGACCGTCGAGCACAGTGTCGACAATCGACGCGGGGTCAGCTTCGAGTACTTCCCCGTCGATCGAACAGAAGCTCACGCTGTCATCGTATTTTGCTTTGCAGGAAGTGCAATATTTCATTTCGGGGGGAGTAGTCTATCCACAGATCCCACAGATTTCAAAGAATCTGTGTCATCTGTGGTTAAGCTACTGGTAAATGCTGGAAATATAGTCCTCAACCATCCGATTGCTATTGTACTTCGGTGCGAGGGTTTGGATTGCGCGTTTCATCATCGCGATCCATTGGCGTGGCAGACCGCTCTCGTCGCGCGTGTAAAAGAGCGGTACGACCTCCTGTTCGAGCGTTCGGTAGAGCGACTCCGCGTCGGCCGCATCGATGACGGTAACCTCCGCTGATTCCGTTCCACTCCCGGCCGCAAAACCACTTCCGATCGCAAAACCGTTCGTGCCGTCGTAACCTTCCAACCACCAACCGTCGAGTATCGAGAGATTGAGCCCGCCGTTCATCGCGACTTTCTCGCCACTCGTTCCCGACGCCTCCTGCGGCCGGCGCGGCACGTTGAGCCAAACATCCACTGACTGCACCAACTGCCGCGCGATCTCCTGATCGTAGTCTTCGAGAAAAACCGCACGATGCCTGACGGCCTTGTCGTACTTCCACAGCGCCAACTGCTGTAGCACGAGCTTCGATCCCTCGTCCTGCGGATGCGCCTTGCCGGCAAACACAAACTGCACCGGACGCTCTTCGTTATTAATCAACCTCAACAGACGCTGCGGGTCCGACAGCAACAGATTCCAGCGTTTGTAACCGGCAACGCGCCGCGCGAAACCAATCGTCAGCGCGTCTGAATCAAACATCGTCTTCGCGGCTTCGATGTAGTCAGCCTTTTCGCCCGCTGCTAGACGCGACTGCGTCGTGCGATGACGAACAAAAGCAATAAGCCTTTCCTTCAACATCGAATGCGCGATCCAGAGCTCTTCGTCCGAAATGCGCGTCACCGCTTCAGTCCAGGTCTGCGAATCGCGCAGGTTCTTTTCCCAATCCTGTCCGATGTACTTCTCGAACAGATAACGCAACAACGGTGAAACCCACGTCGGCGCGTGCACACCATTCGTGACGTAACTGATCGGCACATCTTCAACCTTCTTCTCGGGAAAAAGTTTCTGCCAAAGCGCGCGCGATACTTCGCCGTGTTTCAGACTCACACCGTTCGTCGAGCGACACATGCGAATCGCGAGCGGCGTC
>DATEHX010000041.1:0-4897 GCA_035279345.1 Pyrinomonadaceae bacterium
CATGCTCAACGGCGATGCTCATCACTCGTTAGTGGGTTGAGCCGCGCACATGGCCGTTGTCGAATTGTCAAAGACGGACCATCGTAAAACGACAGACCACCCGCCGTAAACAGAAAAATACACTTTAAGTTGGCCCTGTGAAGGGGGCCAAGAGTCCGCGGCAGCCGGAAAGGCCCAGATCCGCTCCGCGGACTCAGGCAATTTGCCACATTCATTGAGAAATCACACCGACTTCAGTAAGCTGAGCCTTCCGCGGTATCAGTATCCCACCGACGGAGTCGGTGGTACTTCAAGACCTGACCTACACCCTGCTAGGCCGAGTCTGAAAGTACCACCGACTTCGTCGGTGGGATACTGATAACCCATACTAAGCAGGTTGTAGGCTAGATCTGGAAGTACCACCAACTTCGTTGGTGGGTTCCTGATACCGCACCTAAGGAGCAACGCAATGAAAGTCATGGACTGGCTGGCGACGCAGTTTGATCATGAAACCAAAACCACGCGCAGGCATCTGGAGCGCTTGCCGAACGACAAGCTCGACTGGCGCCCCCACGAGAAGTCGTACACAGCCGGCGCACTCGCGTCGCACCTCGTAGAATGCGTGAACTGGACTACCGACATCTTCACGAAGAATGAAGTGAACTTCGATCCCGCAACCTACAAGCCGTACCTCGCCGCCTCAACAAGCGAATTGCTCGAGGCTTATGAGAAAGCCGTGGCGGATGGAAAACGCGTGCTGGAGGGAGTTGACGACGAGGACGCAATGCAACTATGGGCTCTGAAATTTGGCGGCAAGACCATATTCGAACGGCCCCGGCTGGACGTGTTCCGCGATTTCACGCTGAGCCATCTGATCCATCATCGCGGACAGTTTTCAGTCTATCTGCGACTTCTGAACGTACCCGTGCCCGGCTCTTACGGCCCAACCGCGGACGAGCAGTTCTAAGGTTCTACAGGGAATACGCTTCACTTTCATCCAACAACGGCGGGGTGTCGGTTCGGGCCACCCGCCGCAGGAGCAGCGGATCGTCGAACATACGCGCGAGGCCGCGAACGATCGCATATCTTGGCTCGTCAGCGATTTGCACCGAGAGTTTGGTCTCCTGCTGCATGTAATCGCCGATGCCTTCGAACAACGCGCCACCGCCGGTGAGAATGATGCCCCGGTCGTAAATGTCGCCGGCGACTTCAGGCGAAAGTTCAGCCAGCGTCATGGAAACACCTTCAACAATCTTCGCCACCACATACTGCGCGACCGGATAAATCTCCCCTGCCGTAATGTTGATTGCACCGGGACTCCCGGTGACCACGTCACGTCCTCTAACCGTGATTTCCCGCGCCAGATCGTCGGGCAAAGTGGCTGAAGCGAGTTCGATCTTGAGCCGTTCGGCTGATGGTGGACCAATCGCCAACCCGCGGTGACGGCGCACGTGGTTGATGATCGCGGTATTTATGTCGGCGCTGCCGATGCGTTCCGAGCGCGAGTGAATGATCGCTCCGTTACCGACGACCGCGACGTTCGTGGTGCCACTGCCGATATCGACTACCGCGGTTGCGCGCACGTCGTCCAACTTTACCCCGGCGCCGAAAGCCGCGGCGAGTCCTTCGTCCATCATCATGACGCGTCCGATGCGCGCGTGCTCCGCCGCCGTCATCAACGCCCGGCGTTCGACGTGAGTCACACCCGGATAGACGCTCATCAGCGCGCGACGGCTGAAAAACGAAGAGCCACTGCGCGCCTCGCGCACGAAGTAGGCCAACATCTCGCGTGTTCTTTCGAAGTCAGCAACGACGCCGTTGAGCAACGGCGCGACGACCGTGATGTCGCGCGCCTCACGCCCATACATCGCTCGTGCTTCGAGACCAACCGCAACGACTTCGCCGGAAATGTTGTTAACGGCCACCAGCGACGGCTGGTCGACTACTACGCCGCCACCGCGCACGTAAACGATCGTCGCCGCCGAACCCAGGTCGATCGCGATCGAATCGGAAACGAGTTCGCGCAGTGACCCCATTCCCATGAACGCCGCTGTCTTGCTCATGAATCCCATGCCACGCGAATGATCTGCAAACGTTGTGGCGTTGTCAATCGCCGCCGATTTGAGTAGCATCGCGGGCCATGGCAACAACAAAACCTGACACGATGACTAGCGAGCAGATCGTCGAACTCTCGCGCCGTCACACCCTGTATGAATGGTCCGTTCAATCTGCCGTCGATCCGATTCCCGTGGCGCATGCCAAAGGCATTTATTTCTACACGCCGGAAGGGAAGCGCTTCATCGACTTCAACAGTCAATTGATGTGCGTCAACATCGGACACGGCGACGAACGCGTGGTTCGCGCAATTCAGAGACAAGCCGAGACGTTACCGTACGCGAACCCGTTTATGGCGACTGAAGTACGCGCACGGCTCGCCGCAAAGCTCGCCGAAATCACGCCGGGCGATATGGACACATTCTTTTTCACTAACGGCGGTGCAGAGGCCAATGAAAACGCGATTCGCATCGCGCGTTTGTTCACCGGACGCCAAAAAATCGGCGCACGTTATCGCTCGTATCACGGTGGCACGGCGGGCGTTTTGACGTTGACCGGCGATCCGCGGCGTTGGGGCGCCGAACCGGGAATCCCGGGCGTGTTTCGCATTCCGGATTTCTATCACGGTATTCAGCGGGGCTTCGACACGACTGAAGAAGTGTTGGCGCGTACCGAAGAGACGATCGAACTCGAAGGCGCCAAGACGATCGCCGCGATCATTGTCGAGCCGGTTGTCGGCACAAACGGCGTTCTCATTCCGCCTGACGGTTACATGCAGGGACTGCGTGCACTTTGCGACAAATACGGAATCATGTTGATTGCCGACGAAGTGATGGCCGGGTTTGGCCGCACCGGCGAGTGGTTTTCGGTAGACCACTGGAAGGTCGTACCGGATCTGATGTCGATGGCAAAAGGATTGACGAGTGCTTACGTGCAATTAGGTGCAGTGGGCATGCGGCCCCAAATTGCCGAGCACTTCCAGAAGAACTTCTTTTACGGCGGTTTGACTTACAACAGTCATCCGCTCGCGTGTGCCGCGGGTCTTGCGACGATCGGCGTCTACGAGGAAGACAAACTGATCGAAAACACGCGCGAGATGGGTGGGTTGATGCGCAGTCTTATGGAAGAGATGCAAAACCGCCATCCGTCAGTCGGTGCGACGCGCAACATCGGTTTGTTCGGAATATTTGAGCTGGTCAAGAATCGCGAAACGCGCGAGCCGCTTGCGCCGTTCAACGGCACCTCACCCGAGATGCAGGCGCTGGGCAAGTTCTTCCGTCAGGAAGGGCTCTACACGCTCGTGCGCTGGAACACATTCTTCACGAACCCGCCGCTCTGCATCAACGAAGCAGAACTGCGCGAGGCGTTTGCGATTATTGATAAAGGGCTGGAGATTACGGACCAGGCAGTTTCCGTCTAAGAGAGCCACAAGAGGCACAAGCGTTTTGTGCTTCTTTGTGGCTAATGCACCATCGGATCGGACAGCGCTTCTTCGTTGCCGATGCTGAGTGCAAGCGCGCGGATTGCGGCCCGCGCGTCGTGCTGTTGTTCGGGAGTAAGCAGTGACCAGGCGAGGGCGATCGGACACTCGTCGTCGTGCCTCAAAGCTTTGTGACAGACCGAGCACGTATCGAGTGAGAGCTCCAACAGGACGTAGAGCTTCGCGAGCAACATGATGATCTGCTCGGCGCGCTGTTTTTCCTTCTCCGACTCAAACATCTTAATACTGCAACGTGTTCTCCCACTTCACTCGTTTCAGCAAGGCAAAGTCCGAAAGCATTTTACCCGCACCGAGCACTACTGAAGTCAGCGGATCGTCCGCGATAAACACCGGGAGTCCGGTTTCAGTTCTCAAACGCTTATCGAGATTCGCCAGCAACGCGCCACCACCGGTAAGAACCACGCCGCGGTCGATGATGTCCGCTGAAAGCTCGGGAGGCGTGCGCTCGAGCGCGACACGCACTGCATCGACAATCGAACTCACCGCCGGATCGAGTGCCTGACGGATCTCATCGTCGGTGACTGTGATTGTTTGGGGAATGCCTTCGACTAAGTTACGTCCGCGCACTTCCATACTCAACGGCTCGTCCAACGGAAATGCACTGCCGAGTTGAATCTTGATCTCTTCCGCGGTTCGCTCGCCAATCAACAGATTATGTTTGCGCTTAACCCATTCCGCGACCGCGTTGTCCATCGCGTCGCCGGCGGTGCGCACCGCGCGCGCGTAAACGATTCCGCCCAAACTGATCACGGCGATGTCCGTGGTGCCGCCACCAATATCGACCACGATATTGCCCTGCGGTTCAGTAATCGGAAGGCCGGCGCCAATGGCCGCCGCCACGGCTTCCTCTACGAGGTAAACCTCCGACGCTTTGGCGCGATACGCGGAATCCTCGACCGCGCGCCGTTCGACCTGCGTAATTTCAGAAGGAATGCCGATAACCACGCGCGGGCTGACCCAAGTCCGGCCGTTGTGTGCTTTGCGAATGAAGTGCTGGAGCATCTTCTCGGTCACTTCGAAGTTGGCGATAACGCCGTCTCGCATCGGCCGAATCGCGACAATGTTGCCCGGCGTGCGGCCAAGCATCTCTTTAGCCTCCCGGCCCACTGCTTCCACGGCGTTAGTGACCTTATTAATAGCCACGATGGAGGGTTCGCTGAGCACAACGCCGCGCCCCTTGGCGTAAACAAGCGTGTTTGCCGTGCCGAGATCGATAGCCAAGTCGTTGGAACGCAGGCCGGAAAGTAGAGGGAAGGACATTCGTACACCTCAAGTCTATAAGTTGTCGTCGGGCTCGATGCTTCTGTTTTAGAAGATCAGGAAGGAAAAGCGACGTGATTCGCTCTGTTAGTAAATTAACAG
>DATEHX010000042.1:0-13913 GCA_035279345.1 Pyrinomonadaceae bacterium
CGGGGGCGATGCTGCCGCGACACAGATGTCGAGAAGATTGACCGCGAACGACGCATTTCGCTGGATCGGTGAACTGAGGTTCTCTGGTCCAGGTGCGCCGAGTCGTTGGCCAGCGCCGGCCGAGGTACCATTGGTGTCTACGAAGACGAAGTCGGCGGCGTTGTTGTTAGTGTCCTTGGGGGTGTCGATAGGGCAAGCACCAAAAGTGGTAATAGAACCACCTTTGCCGCAATTGTCGCGATAAAAGGCGTAATCGATAGAGAACGGAGTCAGCGCGGGATAGCCCGTGCCTTCCTTGTAAGTTGTGTTTGCTTCTGAAGTTGAACCGACCGCGTCGAGTCGATTTGCAAGTGTGAAGTCGGCGGCAACACTGGTATTGAAAATCGCAATACCGGCATTGTCGGGAATGTCAGTCGTGTAAGTTGCATCGCCCGTCGCGGTAGTTCCGTTGCCGGCCGGATAGGAGGCGAGGCTATAACCAACACTGTTCACACAAAGGTAGTGGCCGCGGTTGGGTATTACCGTCCCGTTTGGAATAACACAACGAGCAACACCGTTTGAAGCGGCGACCGCGTAACCGGTTCCGCCACCCGCCACAGTGTGGTCGGCGCCACTGTTGTTGTAGATTTCAATGAACTCGTCGTTCGCGCCATTTGGTCCACGGACGCGGAACTCCGAGATGATGAGTTGCCCTGCCGCTGCTTGCGATATGCCAAGCATCATCGCTAGCAGACCGGTACAGACAAGCGAAAGCCGAAATGACTTAGACATTCTTAATCTCCTTTTAGGTGGGCCCACGATGTTCAGTGTGGCGGAAAACCGTACCATGCTTTTTTGAGGGTAGTCAACGAAATTTAACAAGTAGGAATTATCCATCTGTCACTGGTGAACTGCGGGGCGAGACCTCTGAACGTGAACTGGCAAACCTGTCCCAGTCAACAAATAGCAGGTACAAAGCTAGCTGGTGAGGGAAGAAGATGTTCATGACAAATAGCGTCGAAAGGTGAAATATCACACCGGCACCGAGGATCCACCAGCGCAGCCGGGGAACGAAAACAGCCACCGGAAAAAAGAGCTCCCAGAGCAAAACGGCGCCGACGAAAACCGGCAGGTATTCCCTGATTTGCGGCAACCAGAACGCGATGCGAAAACTGGTGTCGTGCAGGTTGTCGAGCGAGTGATAGATGGCCAATGCCGGAAGATTGTCTTGACTGAGATAGCTCAGTCCGGCCACCCGCACCTTGATCAGCGCGGAACTAAAATAGGCCCAGGCCATCAACAACTGCATCAACAAGATCGGATAGGCATAAGCAAAAGCCGGATGGGCTTTCCGGTTCTTTCGTAGGCGCTTATCCAACGAAAACTCATCGCCACACGGCGTAAACGCCAGCACCGCGAGACAGTAAACCGCGAGCATTTCGTCGTGATTGAAGTGGCCAAAACTGCGCAAAAGTCCCTGATAAAACAGCACTAGCAGGAAAGAAGTCTTAGTGGAAACGGGAGTGAGAAACCCGATCGCACCGGCAACCAGCGACAAGACCATCACTACCTTCAAAACCATCATCCCGGTCGGCGTTAGCAGTTGCTCGTAGAAACTCCACGGCAGCAGTTTCATCGCGCCAGTCGGACGCAGAATGGTGATGGGAAGCCGGCCTAACGCCGAAAAGGAAGCGATCAGAACTGAAACCAGAAACGTAGCGTGAACCACGACGCGCGCCACGCCCAGAGCGAACGCGGTCCTGGGCACAATACGGTTTATAAATCCTGGCGCCACGATTCGATGAACTTGTCGTAGTTGGCAAACTCGCCGCCTTCCCAACGATACATGTCGAGCCGGATCGCCTTCAGGCGTTGTGGAGATGAGGCCGGCAGCCGTTCGTTGTAGAGATCGCCCCACGTCCGCAGCAGGTCGGGAACACGCGCGCCCGGCGGCAGATGTTCGATGCCACCGGCCTGACGTATCAACTCCGCGTTTGCGGGATAAGGGTTGGGAAGTTTGAAGCTCTGGTTATCGACGGTCGCGTTGACCATGGTCCAGGTGCGTGCGTACAACGCATTCGTAAGACTCATGGGACGAACGTCGATTGTCTCGCCGGAAACTGTCTCGCCGCGCAGGATCCAATAACTGCGACCGCGTTCCAGCGTGCCGCCAGACATCATCACGTTCCAGGCAGCGACGGGATAAAGGTTTCGAATTTCGACGAATGCCCAAATCAATGGCAGGAAGATCGCGGCGGTCAGAATCGCGTACTTGAAGTGCAGGCGAGTCATTATTTCGCGCTGACGAGTTTGTAAGTCTGAAAACTGTCTAACAGGCGCTGCACGCTGGTCGTGGCTTTCTCCGTTTCAACTTCGTAGGCCGAGGTAACGTCAGCGACGATCTCGCCAACTGATTTCCCCTGTTCGAGACCACGCCAAACGATCATCGCGGTTTCATTCAGTTGGTAGTAACGCTTTGTATTCAGGTCCACCAGTATGCCCTCGCCGCCGTCGAAATCGGTGACAACGACGTGTTTTCCAGTGCTTAGATTAGTGCCGTTCATGATGATTGATTTCCCAGTCGTTTCTGCTCGAGTAATTGATAAGAGCTGTTGGCCCACGCTGCGGCCATCTCGCGCACGAGGTCCGTTGCGGCGAGTTGTTTAGCATGCGTATCGGCGACGAAAGCACGTTCACCGGAAGCTGCTTTTGAATACTTTTGTGTTTGGCGAGCGATGTTGTCCATTTCCGTGGCCGCGGGTTTGACCCCGAAAAACTCCAACACGTTTGCGATTTCACCCGTATTTAGTTGGTTGTAATTAAGCAACAAGGCGCGATCGTTTGCAACACGATGCACAACTGAAAAGAAACTTCCGATCGAGCGCGCGCAGAGTTCTTCCTTTGTCATACGGGCGACTTCGTCAGGCGACGCGCCGGTGATCGACGCCAACACGCGATGGTCCTCGTCCTGAAGCCACGCCGGAAGGTTCTGCATGTTTGAGACGATTGTTTCCACCGGGTCGCGATAGAGAAACACCCACGGCACATTTGGCCAGATGCGGCGGACGCGTTCGATTTGCGAAACGCTGCAACAGGCAAACTTCACGAAGAGATGACGCTCGTCGCCACGACGCTTTTGTCCGAGAGCGCTAACCACGGCGCGCAGAAAGATCGAATAGAGTGTTTCTTTCGTGGCGTGTTGATCTATGTCGGTGATGAAGCGCGCGATCAGTTTGTCGACTGCTGGCGGTTCGGAAAGCACAATCGCGCCGTCGATCGCGCGGCACGCGTTCGCGAGCAGTGTCGAACCGCAGCGTGACGAGTGGAAGATAAATCCGGACGGCGAAACGCTGTCGAACTGTTTTTCGAGTTGGATCAGCGTGTCGAATTCAGTGAATACTTCGTCGGCGTCGGGATATTCGGCTTTTAACTTGTCGACTGTCTGTTGGAAAAACGGTTCGGCGAGACTCACGCCCGCCATGTCCATCCACGTTAACCCCGGACGGCCATTCACCACCACGGCATCGACGGGCATCCACCCTCTGAAGTCACTGACCGCCATAGTCGGATTCATTGCCACAAAAAGGCACAAATGGTTTTAAGAATCCCTTGTGCCTTTTTGTGGCGCCCAAGGGATCTTGCCGTAGCTTTGCAGACAAAACAGGCATGGCGATCCGGCGTAGAGATCCGGTGTGACGCCACTCGAGCGCAAAGTCACGAGCGCGTTCCTACGCTTTTCCAGTTGCGCGGCCGCCAGAGCACGCAATTTCACGAGCGCCGATGAGAATGGCTCCACGTTTAGATCAGCCACGACATCCGGCTCCTCGGCTGCGCCACGAAAGCCGGAGAGATTGCAGCACAACGAAAGCCTTCCACGGTAGTCAACGTTCATGCTCGTGCCGGCCAAAGGCGAACACGGCGCGCGCGCGTCGTCGATGTTGTAGTAGCCCACGTCGATACCGATGTTCATTTTGAAAATACGCGCGAGGATCGCGATCTCCTCTTCGGCTGCACGTTGCTCGTCGCGATTAAGCGCCACGTCGTTTTCAAACTGGCTTGAGGTCGGCATGACGTGAACAAAGTTCAATGCCGCGGCGCCCATGCGCGCCGCGAAGATCGCGATCCGTTCCAGTTGGTCCACAAGATCGCGCCGCACCACGATCTTGATCGCAAACGGCAACTGCGCCATGTAGCAACGCGAAAACGCGCGAATCAGACGATCGAACGAGCCTTTGCCACGCCAGCGATCGTGTGTTTCGCGATCGACGCCGTCGAGACTGAAGGCCACATGGGAAACAGCTTTGCGATTCGCGGTCAACGCGGGCCACGTGCGTTCGAAGTGCCAGCCGTTGGTAACAAAGCTGGCCTGCAAACCACCTTCGCCAACAGTTTCGAGAATTTCGGGAAACTTCGGATGCAGCGTCGGCTCGCCGCCGGTGAAGTTGATACGCGTGATCTGCGCCGCTGCCTTGGCTTCGTCAATTATTCGGCGCAGCAGTTCGAGCGAAAAGAACTCGGCGTGATGGCTGTAGAGATTGTCTTCGGAACGAAAGCAGTAGCTGCAATGAAGATTGCAGATGTTGGCCAACTCCACACTCAGACGATGTGGACCATAGTCGTCACTGAAGTGGCCATCCGTTTTCATTTCTATGAACGGCAAACGGAGCCGATGATTCGGGAAGCTCGATCGGGTTCGAGCAGGTCGGTTCCGGCCATGAGACTAAAACCTTTAACCTGGCGCGCCAGTCGCGAAAGCAGTTCGAGGTTCTGACCGGCGATCGCAGTGTCGTAGGTGGCCCACGGACACGCTCTGATCAGCCGCGACATCGTTTCAGCTTGTTTTAATTCGTGCAACTGAGTTCCGGCAGCGCCACTAATCTTTGTAAAGAATAGGAACCGCGGCTTCACATTATCCACACGCGGCGCACTAAACACGCCTGCGGGTTCAAAAGATGATTTCAACGCGCTATTTGAATCCGGAGACACGAGCGCAAAGAAACTACGAAAACCCCTGGCCTCAATCTCCTCCCCGTTCAGACTCAGCAACAGCTCGTCGTCCGAAAGGTAACTCCAACCGGCACGCGCCAGTTGCGTCGTTAAGGTCGACTTACCGCTGCCTGATGGTCCAACGATCAAAACGCCAGCTTCGGATTCGGGCGCGACAACGCCGGCGCCGTGAAGTTCAAACATTCCGAAACGCCGCAGTGCGGCGCATACCGCAAACGACGTTACGCGCGCGAGTTCAGCGGCTGAGGGGGAAGAGATAAACACGGAGATATTCACGGGACTGGCTGGCTGAAGCCGCAGCAATGAATTAGCGAATAACAGATAGAACTCGTCACCCGCGCTGTAACAACGCCCACCTTCAGCAACTTCAAATTCATTAAAACCCACAGGAACCTGCGGCAAATCGCCACACGTGAAGGTGATCTTTATGTCGGGATTGCGTTCAGGAGAAGAGACTGGTGTAAGTTGCCACCCGGCGAAGAGCCGATCGATCGTTGTGGCCAACTCGAGATCGAGGCTCTGAACAAATAACAACCGACCGGCGACCGCATAAAAACTCTGCGAGGCCGGTCGGTCTAAAACTGAATACCGCTCATGCAACCGAAATGCTTATTTAGTTGGTCGCGCCGCTGGTTGCTGCCTGAAAGAATGTCGTCGCCTCGAGAACATCGACGGGGACAGAGATCGCTGGTTCGACGAATGCTTTCTTACTTTCGTCGGCGCCGTTCGCATTCTTCACAGAGTTCTCTTCTTTGATGATATCGTTTTGCATAGCCAAGGTAGCTCCTCCTGGAGTCAAGTGGTTTGGTTAATATATGTTCTTAAACGACTTCTGGCAAACAAAAAATTCGGACCAGACGCCGCCACAAAAGAATACAAACTACTTCACGGGCTCTGCGTGGTCCTTGGCGGTTCAGCCAAAACTATTCGCAAAGCACGCTTTTCGGCACGAGTGAGGTCAGCTCGATAGTAAAGCTTTATGTGGGGGGAAAGCTGACGCGCAACATCCTCGATGGGAAGTTTTGAGATATTGACATCAATCGGATCCAACCGCTCATTCTGAATGTCGACTGGAATGCCGAGTTCTTCACCAATCTTGAGCAGTATAAGCGGCAAAGGCTGTTGTTTCGCCTTAACGGACAAAAGACGATCTTCGTAACGAACGCGGAGCGGTTGTTCTTCGAGTTTCTGCTTTTCCTCGTCAGTGGTCGGCTCAACTCCGTCTTCGGTGTTGCCTTCAATCAGCATCGACTGATTGGTACCAGTCACCACTGCGGTCACCGGCGGTTCGCCCTGGTTCGTATCGTAAAAGAAAATTCCGAGCGGTTTGGGCGGGTTCATCGAACCGGTTTCGAGTTCGTAATCGATGTAGACCGTGGGCGACATCAGTTGCAGTGCCGGCTCGAGAGTCAACTCGCTAAACTCAATCGAGATCACTTCCTTCTGACGTTCTGGACCAAGAAACACCGGAATCTTGAGCTTCTCGGATAGCGCCTGGGCCACCTCCGCCATGTTCGCCTTTTCCGCTTTTAGCGAGAGATTGAGGATCGGCCGCGTTTTTATCGTCCACGCAAAGCCTGGTTTCTTTGCCGCTTTCTTTTCTTGTGCGGTGGTTTCTTTTGCAGGAGCTTTTGGGTCCTGAGCTTGTGTCGCCGGTTGAGCCCGCACGATCGTGAACGACACGAGGAGGGCTAAGGCCAGCAATATGGCAGTCCTCGCACAATCACGGTAAACAATAAGCTTCACGGGTGTCGGTCCTTATCTTCTGCGGGGCTTTGAGCGGGAACCCGCCTTGTTGTTGCTGAAACTAGCACGGCGTTAAAAATCCGTCAAACATTCACGTCTTTTAATTCTGTAATCCGGTCTGTTTGTTTTTAAAAAGGAGGCGAAAAGGGCGGATCAGGTAGTAAGCGAAACCGAATCCCGGCGGAAGAGCACGACTGCCGAAGTCGCTGTCGGTCGGACGGAGCATGTAGGCGAAATAACGCGCGCGGGCTGCGAGGCTCTTTCGTACGCCGATGTTGTATTTGAAGATTTCGGTAGACGTTGCCGGAATGTGTGTTGGACCACTGAAGAGGTGTTCGATCACGTTGGCCGCGAGTGAGTGAAGACGCGTGTCGGAGTCGCAACGCTGCTGAACGTCGGCGGGCAAGTTTGTGCCGAGAAGTTTTTGTCCGAGGTGCAGACCGAGCAGGAACATTCGTTCGCAGTCGGTTTTGGCGGCTCTTTCGAGAAGTGCCGGCCAGTTTAATTGATGACGCGCGATCAGTTCGGAGACGTCGCAGATCCAGCCGAGACGTTCCCACAAATGCCGCGAGCCGTGAACGCAAAGTGAAAACAAAAGGTCGTCAGCGGTGAGTGTTTTTAGTTCCGTGCCGTTGATGTTGATAGCCGTCAGGTTTTGCCAGAGTTCGTTCTCCTGTACTGACGAAGCGAACAGGTGTGGCGCGACTTCCCAGTGCAGTTCGAGAATCAAGCGGCGGTTATCGCGTGAAAACTGTAAGTTGTGTTGCGTGCGTAGCAGTAATTCCTGTTGCGCGAGAGAAAGTGACTTCCCTGGGACGTAATCCTGGGCCAGCAGCAGATCGCGCGCGCGCAGCACGTCGGCTTTTTTGACGATCACGTCGAGATCGACGAATCTTCTTAACCCAAGATCGCCGTACGCGAACAGCGCGAGTGCCGGACCTTTGTAAGGAATCGCGTCGATGCCTGCTTCGTTGAATAGCTTGATCAACTGGCAGAGCTCTTCGGTGAGGATGATGTTTCGCGCGTAGTTTTCGTGGTATTGAAGTTTTAGTTTTGCGAAGTAATCGGAAGGAACTAACTCTGCAGCGTGGCGCTCAAGCTGGCGGTAAAGAAGCGGGATGATTGAGTGCCGCTTGGCGAGCAGCGCTAGATAATTCCAATCGACGTCCGAGGCTGCCAGCGCGCGTATTCTCGCCGCAACCTCGGGCGACGCTTCAGTCCGCGCACAGCAAAGCAACAACTCATCTTCCACTCGGCCCATGCTTTGTGCTTCTTTAAAACCATCCACACATTACACAGATTTTCTGCGTAATCTGTGGATGGCTTTCCAGTTCTACTCGTTAACCTTCAAAACAGCCAGAAACGCCTCTTGCGGAATCTCTACACGCCCGACTTTCTTCATCCGCTTCTTGCCTTCCTTCTGCTTCTCCAGCAACTTCCGTTTGCGCGTGATGTCGCCGCCGTAACACTTCGCAATCACGTTCTTGCCAAGCGCCTTCACCGTCTCGCGCGCGATCACCTTGTTGCCAATCGCCGCCTGTATCGGCACTTCAAACAGTTGCCGCGGGATCAACTGCTTCATCTTTTCCGCCAGCACGCGTCCTTTCGGCGCCGCCGTGCTGCGATGCAGGATCAACGACAACGCATCAACCGGCTCGCCCGCCACCAGCACATCCAGTTTCACCAGATCGCTTTCCCAATACCCAGCGAGGTTGTAATCCAGCGAAGCGTAACCACGGGAAACGGATTTCAAACGATCGTAAAAGTCGAGCACGATCTCATTCAGCGGCAGTTCGTACGTCAGCATCACGCGATTCGACGTGATGTACTCAAAACCTTTTTGAATCCCGCGCTTCTCTTCGAGCAAAGGCAAAATGCCGCCGAGATGTTCGTCGGGCGTCAGAATCACAGCGCGAATCACCGGCTCTTCAATCTTCGCGAGGCGTCCGGGATCGGGCATCTTCGCCGGTGAATCGATCTCCGTAACCTGTCCGTCCGTGGTCGTCACGATGTAACGCACACCCGGTGCGGTCGTGATCAGGTCGAGATTAAACTCGCGTTCCAAACGCTCCTGCACGATCTCCATGTGCAGCAAACCGAGAAAGCCGCAACGGAACCCGAAGCCCAACGCCGTCGACGATTCCGGCTCGTAAAAGAACGACGCATCATTCAAACGCAGCTTGTCGAGCGCGTCGCGCAACTCTTCGTATTGATTCGTGTCCACCGGATACAAACCGGCAAACACCATCGGCTTGATTTCCTGAAATCCCGGAAACGGCTCTTTTGTCGGCCGCGCGGCTTCCGTGATCGTGTCGCCGATCTGCACGTCAACCACGGTCTTGATCGACGCCGTTAGAAATCCCACTTCGCCAACGCTCAACTGATCGATCGGCGTCGGAACGGGTCGATTCACGCCGAGCGTTTCGACCTGGTAATCGCGATTCGCATTGAAGAAACGAATCTTCATTCCGGGTCGAATCGTGCCGTCGATCACGCGAAACAGAACGATGACGCCGCGATACGAGTCGTACCACGAGTCGAAGATCAGCGCTTTGAGCGGCGCGTCGGCCGAGCCTTTCGGCGAGGGAACATCGCGCACGATGGCTTCGAGCACTTCCGCGACGCCCTGGCCGGTCTTGGCGCTCGTCAGAATCGCGTTGTGCGTTTCGAGACCGATGAAGTGTTCGATCTGTTCGATCGCCTTTTCCGGTTCGGCACCGGGTAAGTCGATCTTGTTGATGACCGGGATCAGTTCGAGATTGTTTTCGATGGCGAGGTAAGTGTTCGCGAGTGTTTGCGCCTCGACGCCTTGGGAAGCATCGACGATCAACAGCGCGCCTTCGCACGCTGAAAGCGATCGTGACACTTCGTAGGAGAAATCGACGTGACCCGGCGTGTCGATCAGATTGAGTTCGTACGTCTGACCGTCCTGCGCTTTGTAGTCGAGCCGGACCGCATGGGCCTTGATCGTGATGCCGCGCTCGCGTTCAAGGTCCATGTCGTCGAGTACCTGGTTCTCCATCTCGCGTTCGGACAAAGCGCCTGTGAGCTCGAGCAGACGATCGGCGAGCGTCGACTTGCCATGGTCGATGTGCGCGATGATTGAAAAGTTTCGAATGCGAGACGGTTGCATTAGTTACTCAAGATTTTCGTCAACGTAAGCCCTGGCTGTTTCGGGCGTGCTAATTGTCTTAATGAACTCCAGGTTTCGAAATGCCCAGGCAGCGTGTGCGGCGACAAACTGCCGGTAGTCGTCTCCCGGTCCGCTAGCTTCGTCCCAAATTCCGATTTTGATGTTCACGCGCTTGACGAGGTCAGCATCGCCTGTCATTGCGGCGGCCTGAAAGAGCTTATGCTTGTCGTCGTCAGACATAGACGATGACGAACTCGAACTGGAGCTTGAGTTGGAATTTGAATCGCCGTTCGAACTCGAATTGCTATTCAGGTTGACGTTGAAGTTGTAATCGCGGGTGGCAGCCCGATACCTGGCCGCCTGGCCCATCATAAAGTAATAAATCAAACCGCCAGCAATCGCGACCACGATCAATCCCAAACATCCCGCACCACCACAACCGAGGGCTATTTTCTGGTTTCGAGTCATTTGTTTTTGCCTCTTTAGGGGTTATTTAGTTTTCATCCACGCCACACAACGTTCCAGCTCGTCGTGCATGGTGCGAACATCGGCGTGGTGCATGTCTCCGTGCCCTGGGAGTACCCACTCAAACTCATAATTCAAAAGCTTTTCCATCGAGCGGATTTGTTGGGGCCACGAATACCAGGCGACGCTGCGAAAAGCCGTCAAGGTTTGCCGGTTCGGCGACCATGCCAGGTGATCGCCAGTGAACAGAAATTTGTTACGGTAAAGAAAAACGACGTGCCCGCGCGTGTGTCCTGGCGTTGGGATTACCAAAATGTCCGGGTCCAACTGAAACGGTTCCGAACCTCGGATCACGTACTCCACGCCCAGGCGCTCGGCGCCATCATCCGCATGCATTGCGCGGTCGCAACCGAACCTCTCGCGAAACAATCTATGGTCCGCGACGTCGTCTTTGTGCGTCAGCAGCATCGTGCGAACGCCGCCGAGTGCTTCGATTCGTTTGCGCAGTTGCATGGCAAATCGCGGCGAATCGATCAGAATATTCCCGCCTTCGCCTTCAGGCCGCGTGATCAAATAACTCCACGCGCCAAAGCTCGACTCCGAAGTAAAGCCGCAAAAGTAAACATTCTCCTCCAGCAACAGCGGAAACGCGTCAATGCCGAGATGCGCATCGTGCCGCTCGACCGAACCAATTGAACCAGTGGGGCAGGCGACGAGCGCCATCATCGCGCTTTTAGTCTCGGTTTCAGTTTCCGGTTGGTGATGGACACTGCACTGGTCGCCGTGATCGCGAAAGATTCCGGGCGCGAGCTGGCTACACGTGTCACAGTCGATGCAGGTGGAATCGACGAAGAAATCCCCCGGCACGTTCTCCGGTAAGCGTTGTTGCAGACTTGCCATTTCTTAGTCCCCTCTCATTCTCACCCGGCTTTAGCTGAGTGAAACGTCTCGCAACGAGACAAGGAAACCGTCTAAACGGTTTCCCGTTCAGTTAGCGCGCGCGGTCACCGGGCTAAAGCCCGGTGAGAATGAGATGCTGAACAAAGTACCAAGAACACAGCACCAAGTACAGACACGCTAGATGTCGAATTCATTGATGAGGCGGTGCAGGTAGGATCTGCTGATGCCCAGTTTTTTCGCCGCCGCGACCTTGTTTCCTTCGGTCTGCAAGGCGTTCACGATCATCTTTTTCTTCAACGTAGCGACCGCGCCTTCCAGCGTTGATTCATCCGTCGTACTCGTTCCCGGCAGCGCGCGCAACATCTTTTCAGGCACAAACTCGACACCCAGCGACGTGCCGCTGCTCAACACCACGAGACGCTCAATCAAATTTTCGAGTTCGCGCACGTTGCCGGGCCATTCGTACTCCTGAACCACTTCGATCAACTCGGGCGCGAGTTCCGGCGCCGGTTGCGCATGTTTCTCCGCCGCCTTGCCGGCAAAATGTGCTGCCAGCAACGGAATGTCTTCCGGACGATCGCGCAACGGCGGCAACGCCAGCGGCACAACGTTCAAACGGAAGAACAGATCCTGCCGGAAACGTCCTTCTTTGACTTCTTTCTCCAAATCGCGATTGCTCGCGGCGATCAAGCGAATATCAACCGTCAACGTTCTCGTTCCACCAACGCGCTCAAACTCGCGTTCCTGCAACACGCGCAACAGTTTCACCTGCACGGCCGCACTCAGCTCGCCGATCTCGTCCAGAAACAGCGTCCCGCCATTCGCAAGTTCAAAACGGCCTTTGCGCGATTGAATCGCGGACGTAAACGCACCGCGCTCGTGGCCAAACAGTTCCGACTCGATCAACGTTTCCGGCAACGCTGCGCAACTCACCGCCACAAATGGTCCATTCGCACGCGGACTCTCCTGATGAATCGCACGCGCCAGCATTTCCTTGCCCGTGCCATTCTCGCCGGTCAACAAAACAGTCGCACTCGTCGCCGCGACCGATCGCGCTTGTTTCAAGACGCGTTCTAACGGCTGACTGCTGCCGAGCAAGTGCGAAAACCCGGGCGGACGCGCCAACTCATCACGCAACCGCCGGTTCTCGATCTCCAACTGCCGCATCCGCGAAGCCTGGTTCACGATGTGCAGCAACTCGGCCGAGTCGAGCGGCTTTTCAAAGAACCCGTACGCGCCATGCTTCACCGCTTCCAACGCCGCGCGCTTCGAATCGCTGCCCGTGATCACGACCACTTGCAACGGCGGATCCTGATTTCGAGCCACATCGATCAGCGCCAGTCCTTCAACGATGTCGTTAAGCTGCGGTGGCAAATGAAGATCGCTGACGACCACGTCGATCTCCTGATCGTTAATAAACGCGCATGCCTCTTCGCGCGACGCCGCTTGCAAAACGTGGTAATCGGCGGTCAGCGCCCAGTACAACCCACTGCGTATTGACTCGTCGTCGTCAACGACGAGGACCTTACCTTTAGACTGTGTTTGCGTACTCATTCTCGAAATCGCAATCCAAGACTACTGGAACTCCACCGCACACAAATTGGCAGCGAACTCCTGGGCAGGTAATGCAAGAGGCCACGTAACGGGATGCGTTGAAGAAGGTGTTGCCGCTTCCTTCCTGGTCACGCCGGTCGTTGTGAGACGGATGGTAGCACGACGCGAAAGGTCGTTCCAGCGCCTTCGACTGATTGCACGTCGATCGAGCCGCCGCTGGCGCGAATTACCTCGCGGCAAGTGTAAAGACCGAGTCCGATGCCGTTTTTCTTGGTGGTTGCGAACGGGCGAAAGAGCCGGTTTTCGATAAAGACCCGAGTCATGCCTGGTCCAGTGTCGCTGACGGAGAACGCCGGCTTGCCGTCGGCGCCTTCGCCTGCCTCGATTCTTAGCGTTCCGCTTTTACCGTCCATAGCTTCGATCGCGTTGAGGAGCAGGTTTTCAATCACTTCCTCAATACGCGCGGCATCGGTGAGAGCGAATAGATTGTCGGGCAAGTTCGTTTGCAGCGTGTGTTGGCCGCGAACTGGTTCCGCGGTCATCGCGATCGCGCGTTTGAGAATCGGCACGAGATCGGTTTTGGTCGGACGTTTGTGTTCGCCACTCAGGCTGCTGACAGGACGGCTGAGCCGCGCAACGATCGCTTTGAGCTTGTCAGTCGCGCTGGTCAACCCTTTCATCGCGTCGATGCGAAACTGTTCGTTGTCGAAATGGCGTTCCATGTTGCTGACCGTCAACGACAGGCCTTCGATCGCGTTTTTCAGGTCGTGAGTCAGCATGGCGGAGATTCTGACGAACGAATCAAACTGCCGCGACTCCGCCTCGCGCGCGACCTGTGCGCGCATCTGTTCCGTCATGACGTTGATGTTGTCGGCGATGGCGCGCGCGTCGTCGCTCGACTGAAGAATGATGCGGCGGTCCAGTTCGCCTTTGGCGATCGCTGATAAGTCTTCGGTGACGCGGGCGATGCCGCGCGAGCGTTTGTGTACGTTTTGATTCAGCAGGTACGCCGCTGGAAGCGCGAGCAGAAGTGCGAGGACTAGTCCTGCGATGCCCCAGCGATGCGCGCTCGAAAGGAATTCACTCGTGCTGCGGGTTACGTCGATGGTCGCGTTCAAACGTGGCATCG
>DATEHX010000043.1:0-3464 GCA_035279345.1 Pyrinomonadaceae bacterium
CGCTGCTTGAGATTGAAGGAGATGCCGAGCCAGAGCAGGATGAGAAGCAGGTCGATGGTCCACTGCATCTGCGCGGAGTAGCCGTCGTACCAGAGCAGGAACGCACACAACGCAACGGCGGGAAAACCAGCGGCGAGCGACAGCAGCGTAACGCGCCCTTCGAACTTTAACTTACCGCGTTGTCCGAGCGTCGTATCCAGTGAGGAAAATGTTGTGGGCTTTTCAGGCTTACTCACGGCTTAATGATAGCCACAAAGAGGCACAAAAAGAACTGTGCCTTTTTGTGGCCTAAGAGCCGAGGCCATATTTCTGCAAACGCCGGTACAACGCGCTGCGGCTCAGGCCCAGCGCCTCGGCTGCGCGATTCGCGTTTCCTTCAAAACGAGCCAGCGCTTTCTTAATCAACAAACGTTCGGCGTCCTCGAGACTCATCTCTTCCAATCGCGCTGACAGACGCGCATCGGGCGTCGCTTCCAGCGCCAGATCAAACGCCGTCACCATGTTGCCCGTGCTCATCAACACTGCCCGCTCGATCACGTGGTCCAACTCGCGCACGTTTCCCGGCCACAAGTGATGCCGCAAAGCGTCGAGCGCCTCGGACGTAAATCCGAGGATCGGACGCCGATAACGCTCGCGATGAATCTTCAGAAAATGTTCCGCCAGCACGGGAATGTCTTCGAGCCGATCGCGCAAAGGTGGCAGACGAATCTCGACCGTGTTCAGTCGAAACAACAAATCCTGCCGAAACTTTCCCTGCGCGACTTCCGCGTGCAGGTCGGCATTCGTCGCTGACAACAAACGTACGTTGACCTTCTGCGTCTTCGACGAACCGACGCGCTCAAACTCACCGGTCTCGATCACCCGCAGCAATTTCGCTTGCAGGTTCAGCGGAACGTTTCCGATCTCGTCGAGAAACAGCGTGCCGCCATCGGCGAGTTCAAAACGTCCCACGCGATCGCTTTTCGCATCAGTGAACGCGCCGCGCACGTGACCAAACAGTTCGCTTTCAAAAACGCCTTCAGCCAATGCGCCCGCGTTCAGCGAGATCAGCGGCTTCGAACGGCGCGACGATATCGAGTGCAACACGCGCGTGATCACTTCTTTGCCGGTGCCGTTCTCGCCCGTGATGAGCACGTTCGCATCCGCCGGACCGATGCGCTCCACGAGCTTGAGGATGTTTTTCATCGCGGGCGAATCAGCCACGATCTGTGGCAGTTCGCTATCGGAGACAGTGTCGCGCAACGCGATGTTTTCCGCTTCGAGCTTCCGGCCGCGTCGCAAGGCTTCGGCAAGTTCGACCTGCGTTCGCAAAACCGCGAGCAAGCGGGCGTTGTCCCACGGCTTTTGAATGAAATCGCGCGCGCCGCGGCGCATGGCTTCGACGGCAAGATCGACACTGCCCCACGCGGTCATCACCACCACGGGCAGCGACGGATCCACCGCGCGCAGCTTGCTCAGCAAGTCGAGACCTTCGCTGCCGGAGGTCGTGTCGCGCGCATAGTTGAGATCGATCAGCACGACGTCAAAATCCTGCATGTCGATCGCGCGCAGCACACCGGCAGGCGACGACGCGCTTTCGATCTGAAAGCGTTCGCCTTTCAGCAGCAGGCTCAACGCAGCAAGAACATCGGCTTGGTCGTCGGCGATCAGAATGCGAGGCATGAGTCTGGAGTGTTCCGGGTTTGTGTGATGTTATTCATATCTCAGCGCCACCAGCGGGTCGACTTTCATCGCTCTTCGCGCGGGCACGTAACAAGCTAACAAAGCCACAAGAATCAGTCCAACGGAGACGATTGCAAACGTGGCCACGTCAGTCGGTTTCACGTCGAACAACATGGCGGCCATGAGGCGAGTTACCGCGAAAGCGGCGGCGAGTCCGATACCCACGCCGATCAGCGCGAGGGTCATTCCGTTCTTCAAAACCATCTTCAACACGTCCGACGCAGAAGCGCCAAGCGCCATGCGCACGCCGATCTCGTTTGTGCGTTGCGCCACCGAATAACTCACGACGCCGTAAATACCGACGACCGCGAGCACCAAAGCAAGCGCGGCGAAGATGCCGACGAGAAACATGCCGAAACGCCGCTGCGCGACTGACTGCGCGACGAGTTGTTCCATCGTGTTGACGTTCGAGATCGGCACGTCGCGATCGAGTTCTCTGACTTTCGCGCGCGCGATCGAGATCAGCCGTTGCGGATCGGCGGTGGTGCGAATCACGACGACTGGACCAAACGGCGGCGAGGTGTTTGTGTGGTAGTAGATCTCAGGGCGTGGTTCGAGGTCGAGACCGAGATGACGAACGCTGCCGACGACGCCTACAATCGTTTGCCACTGCGTTTGCTGGCCGGTGGAGTTTGCGGTGCTGATTCGTTTACCAACCGGATCTTCGCCGGAGAAGAAACGCTTCGCCATCGCTTCGTTGATCAGAACTGAACTCGTGTTGTTGGTGACGTCCTGTTCGGTGACGAGCCTTCCCGAAAGCAACGGTATGCCCATCGTTTGAAAGTAGCCGGTGCTTGCGCGACGAAAATCGATCTCGGGGCGTTCACCGGGCGGCACTTCTCTTCCCTCGATCGCGAGAAAGCTGGTGATGTTGTTGAGCGCGCTCATGAGCGGCAGTCGCGTGATGAGACCAACAGACGAGACTTCGGGAGCAGCCGCAAGATTTGTTTCGAGCTGTTTGAGAAACGCAGCGCGTTTTTGTGCATCCTGGTAAGCGGCGTTCGGGAGTCCGATCTGCATCGTCAGCACATTTTCAGTGTTGAAGCCTGGCTTGACGTCGAGCAGATGCGCAAAACTCTTCAAGAGCAGGCCCGCGCCAATCAACAGGACCATTGCCATAGCGGTTTCAGCAATTACCAGCAGACTGCTCAAACGGCGTTGACTGCGATCGGCGATCGCTGTGCGGCCGCCTTCTTTTAAAGCGGAGTGAAGATCGAATTTAAGTGTCTGCCAGGCGGGCGCTAAACCAAAGACGATTCCTGTAAGTACAGAGGCGCCAAGCGTAGCACCAAGGACGGTGAAATCAATACCGATTTTGTTGTACTGCGGAATAGCAATCGGATTTAGAGTTAGCAATGCCTGCACGCCCCACGAACCGAGCAGGATTCCTGCGCCACCGCCGAGCAGTGAAAGCGTGATGCTTTCAGTCAGCAACTGCCGCAACAAACGCAGGCGGCCCGCGCCGAGCGCCGCACGCACGGCAATTTCTTTCTGGCGGGACGCACTGCGCACGAGCATCAGATTGATGATGTTCGCGCACGCAATCAGCAATACCAAGGCGACAGCTCCGAGCAAAAGCAATAAAGCGGGACGCACTTTTCCGGTGAGCTGATCGTGCATCGGAACAACGCGCAAGCCGACACCGGAATTCGTGTCGGGGTATTGGCCTGCCCACTGACCCGCAATCGCATTTAATTCATTGCCGGCTCCCGCGGGTTTCAAATCGTCAGCGAGGCGGCCCA
>DATEHX010000044.1:0-19495 GCA_035279345.1 Pyrinomonadaceae bacterium
GCCGCATTTCGTCTTCAATATTTATGTGATTACGGTCAGAAGTTGTTTCCATCTAATACCCTTTCCAGTACAATCCGCGAGTCTTTTTGACGCTCGATTTTTGAGAAGGAAGAACAAGGACGGTTCATCATTAAAGTGCCCATATTTTAGCCTTTTTTACTGCTTTTGGCGAGTACTCCCACATGGCCGAAAACAGGGATTCACAACGAATTCGCGAGCGGTTGGCATTGCAACTGCCCGTGCGAATTCATTGCCGCGAGGCGCCTGATTTCGAATGGACCGAGATGACGAGATTGACAAACGTGACGCCGTTCGGCGCGGCGTTCACGTTGACGCGGCCCACGGAAAGAGGCCGGCTGTTGCACATGACGATCCCGATGCCGCGGCAACTGCGCGTGTTTGATCACGTTGAAGATCAATATAGAATTTGGGCTATCGTCCGGCACCTCAAGAGCAAGACCACTGACAAGGGATCTGCATTTGAAGTTGGCGTTGCTTTCATCGGCAAGCGTGCGCCAGCGAGTTATGACACTGAACCGTGGAAGCGTTATGAGATTTCGGGTGGCGCTGCCGAAAAACTCGCGTCTGTTGATGAGACTCTGCGAGCGGGTTCCTCCGATCAGCGCGAGCACACGCGCCATCAGATCGCAGTCGACATGCTGGTGGAGATGATCGATCTGAATGGAGTGGTGATACTGAGTGAACAGACCGTCACTGAAGACATCAGTCCGCAGGGCGCGACGCTCTTTACGACACTCGAGATTCCGATTGGACGATTTATTCGACTGACAAGTGCGCAATATCGCATAACGGCACACGCGGCCATTCGTTCGCGCACAACCGGCGCTGACGGCGTCGAGCGAATTCACGTCGAGTTCGTAGACAAGCAATGGCCGTTGTAGACTGCTTCAACGTTGAGCTCAGACGATTTGAATAATTTGGAGACATTGCCGGGGAAGACGGCCGCGCGTACGGAAGCGGATGGGATGTTTCCGCCGTGGCTGATCTCGATCATTCGGCCGACGATCGCTTTCACCAGCCGCGTGTTGTGGAAGATCGAATTCGTCGGTGTCGAGAACATTCCCGCAACGGGCGGCGTCATCATCGCGGCGAACCACCAGACTTACATCGATCCGTTCTGGCTTTCGCTGCCAATTAAACGTGATCTTCGTTTTCTCGCGTGGAGCGCCGCGTTCAATTGGCCCCTCGTCGGCCGCGGTTTGCGCTGGTTCGGCGCGTGGCCACTCGCACTCGAAGGTAGTGATCCCAAGGCGATTCGACGTGCGCTTCAGTTCTTACGTGGCGGTGGCGCGGTGGTGATCTTTCCGGAAGGCGGACGAAGCACATCAACGGGCCATTTGGAAAGATTCAAGGCAGGTGCAGTGCGACTGGCGTTGGAAGCAAACGTGCCGATACTGCCGGTGACGATCAAAGGCGGGAATCGCATTTGGCCGCGCGGTTGGAAGGTGCCGCATTTGGGCAAAGTCGTGGTGACGTATCATCCGCTTTATCACCCCGCACAGCCACCTAACGAAGAAACACGCGCGTTTGCAAGACGCGAAAGCGAACGGCTCGCGAAAGTGATCGAATCCGCGCTTTAGAATCCCTGTTTCAACACTCGCAACATGTCGTCGTGGACGAGTCCATTGCTCGCCAAAACTTTCAACGTATAAATACTGAGCGGTTGATTATCGAAGTTCGAGACTTTCCCGCGCGCTTCCTCGATCAACAGCATTCCGGCGGCGATGTCCCACGGACTCAGACCATCTTCCCAAAAGCCATCAAATCTGCCACACGCAACGTAAGCGAGATCGAGCGCCGCGGAACCGTCTCTTCTGACAGCTTGCGCGGCCATCGTGAAGTTTGCGAAGTCGCGCGTGAAGTTTGGCCGTTCGCGAACGTTGTAGGGAAAGCCGGTGCACAGCATCGCTCCACTCAGTTCTTCAACTGACGACACGCGAATCTGGCGATCGTTCAGCGTCGCACCGTTACCGCGTTCGGCGGCAAACATTTCGTCACGCACCGGATCGTAAACCACACCGAACTCGATCACGCCCGCGTGCTCCAAAGCGATCGAGACGCAAAAACACGGATAACCATGCGCGTAGTTTGTGGTGCCATCGAGTGGATCGATGATCCATTTCCACTCGCTACGCTTGCCACCTGATAAGACTGCTTCGCCGGATTCTTCCGCGAGAATTCCGTGTTGCGGGTAGTAAGAACGAATTCGCTCGATGATCAAATTCTCGGAAGCAAGATCGGCTTCAGTGACGAGATCGATATCGCCCTTGTTCGAAACCTTCGCTGAACCGAGACGTTGGACCAGCACGCCACCGGCTTCACGCGCCATGTCAATCGCAAAGTTAAGCAATCAAACTCCTCTTGGTTTCGCGAGCTTCACACGCGGCATTTTGCGCGCCGCGATGCGCAAGATCTCCTGAACCTGGCTGTCCCAATAACCCCATGAATGGTCGCCGGGAAGTTCGCGATACTCGTGCGGGATCTTTTTCTCAAACATCAACGCGCTGAGTTCGCGATGGTAGGGGAAGATCAGCGGCGAATCTTCAGTGCCGCAGTCGAAGTAAAAGTATGGCAACGATGAAACACGCGCCGCAGACAACTTGCCGATGATCTCGAAAAGGTCGTTTGCTTTGCGCGTGTCGCTGTCCACTGGTCCAAATAACTTCACCGACTCCTGCCACCGTTGCGGAATCTCTTTTTCACTGAAGCGCGTCACGCCAAAAGCACCACTCATCGACGCCGCAAAGACAAACGTTTGCGGTGACTTCAAACCAAACTTGATCGCGCCGTAACCGCCCATCGAGAGCCCCGCGATCGCGCGGCCATAACGCGCTTCGATCGTTCGATAACGCTGCTGCACGTCAGGCAAAAGCTCTTGCAGGATGTAGCTTTCGTATTTGTCTGTGGTGATGGTTGCACTGTCGGTGTACCAACCGTCGTTACCTTCCGGCATCACGACGATGATCCCGTACTCAGCAGCGTAATCGGCGACGTTTGTTTTCGTCGCCCAATCAGAATAGTGTCCGGTTAGACCATGAAGCAGGTAGAGCACCGGATAACGAGTCGTGCGCGATGTGTCGTAGTCGGGCGGCAGAATCACGTTGTAAGGCAACGTTGCGTTGACGAGTTTGCTTTGAAAGCGCACCGTGTCAACACGGGCAACCACCGAAACACAGGCCATCAGCGAGACGACGACAACGATCGAGAGTCGAATGATGGTTCTCATAAGAAATTCCCGCAAAGGCGCAAAGACGCAAAGGAACTTCTTCTTGGCGCCTTTGCGCCTTTGCGGATTATTATCGTAGCAACGGAACTTTGATGTGTTTCTCTCGTGCCGTCTTTTCTGCTTCGTCGTAGCCCGCATCGACGTGTCTTGCGACACCAAGCCCCGGATCGTTCGTCAACACGCGATTCAAACGCTTTGCGGCCTCGTCTGTTCCGTCTGCCACAGAGACTTGGCCCGCGTGCAGCGAATACCCGATGCCAACACCGCCACCGTGATGAAACGAAACCCAACTCGCGCCGCTCGCGGTGTTCAGCAACGCATTGAGGATGGGCCAATCGGCGACTGCGTCCGATCCGTCCTTCATCGCTTCCGTCTCTCGAAATGGCGACGCCACCGATCCCGTATCGAGATGATCGCGTCCGATCGCGATGGGCGCCTTCAAATCGCCGCGCTTCACGAGATCGTTGATCGCTTCGCCCATCTCCGCGCGTTCGCCGTAACCGAGCCAACAGATACGTGCGGGCAGACCCTGGAAGTGAACGCGATCGCGCGCCAGACGCAGCCAGCGATTCAACGTTCGATCTTCAGGAAACATTTCGAGCGCGAGATCGTCGGTCTTACGAATGTCTTCGGCATCGCCGGAAAGCGCGACCCAACGAAAAGGTCCTTTGCCTTCACAAAAGAGCGGACGAATGTACTCGGGCACGAAGCCCGGAATGTCGAACGCGTTTGTGCATCCCGCGTCGAGTGCTTGCTTGCGAATGTTGTTGCCGTAATCAAACGCGACCGCGCCGGAACGTTGCAAATCGAGCATCGCTTCAACGTGCCGAGCCATCGAGGCTTTCGATCGCTCGACATAACCGGCCGGATCTTTTTCGCGCAACATTGCGGCGTCGTCGAGTGATAAACCAGCCGGCACGTAGCCGTTCAACGGATCGTGCGCACTGGTTTGATCGGTAACTGCTTCGACCTTCACACCGCGCCGCACCAGCTCCGGCAACACTTCCGCGCAGTTGCCAACAAGACCGACCGAAACGGCACGCTTCTGTTCGCGCGCGTCTTCGCAAATGTCGAGTGCTTCGTCGAGCGTCAGCGCAAGCCGATCGCAGTAACCGGTGTTAACGCGGCGTTCGATGCGTGCGGGATCGACGTCAATACCGAGAAAGACCGCGCCGTTCAACGTCGCGGCGAGCGGCTGCGCGCCACCCATGCCACCCATGCCGCCGGAAACGACCAGCTTGCCCGAGAGATCGCCGCCGAAATGTTTGTCGGCCATCGCCGCAAACGTTTCAAACGTGCCTTGAACGATGCCTTGCGTGCCGATGTAGATCCAACTGCCGGCCGTCATCTGGCCGTACATCATCAGGCCCTTGCGTTCGAGTTCGTGAAAGTGTTCCCAGTTGGCCCACGCGCCGACGAGATTCGAGTTAGCGATCAAAACTCGCGGCGCGTATTCGTGCGTGCGAAAAACAGCGACCGGCTTGCCTGATTGGACCAGCAACGTTTCGTCGTTTTCGAGCGCGCGCAGTTCACGCACGAGCGCGTCAAACGATTCCCAGTTGCGGGCAGCTTTACCTGCGCCGCCGTAGACGATGAGTTGATCCGGTTTCTCGGCAACGTCCGGATCGAGATTGTTCATCAGGCAACGCAGCGCGGCTTCCTGATGCCAGCCTTTGCAACTTAACTCAGCACCGTGCGCTGCCCTGACTACTCTATGCTGGTCCGTGTTCATCAGTGGTAGTCCGTGGCCCCATCAGTCCTGTGCGTTCCAAAAACGGCTAAACCAACCGCTCTTCCCTTCCTTCTGCACCAATTGTCCAAACTCGCCGGGGTCGAGCCACACACCACTGCAGTTGTCGCACGTATCGATCATCACCCCTTCGAAGTTGCTCTCTTTCAAATTGCCGTCGCAGCGCGGGCACTTCATCGACGAAATGCCCGCGGCCTTCGCCTCTTCAGCGACTTTCATCTTCGCGCGCAGCTTTTCGATCGCCTCCTGGTTCTTGCGATGAAAGTATTCCTCTTCCATTCCCTTTCTTCGGTCGTCCATTCCGTTCGCCATTGTTTTCTCCTTAAGGATCAGAGTTCTCCCGCAAAGGCGCCAAGGCGCAAAGGAAACCCTTGGAAACGCGGTAGCGCTTTGCGTCTTTGCGCCTTTGCGGGAAACTAACTCAACAACGAGTCAAACTCGCCTTTCACGATCGCGTCTCTGAGTTTCTCAATGTCCGCCGCCATCGAACGATCTTCTTTTAACGGCTCGACGAGACCGCGAACGATCTTGTGCGCTTGCTTCACGCCGCGTCCGGGCGCGAGTGGCGCACGATAATCGAGAGCCTGCGCCGCAGTCAAAAGCTCGATCGCCGTTACCATCTCAGCGAGGTTCACGATCGAGCGCAACTTCGTCGCCGACGTCATGCCCATTGAGACGTGATCTTCCTTACCGCCGTCAGTCGGCACGTTATCAACACTCGCCGGATGCGCGAGCACTTTCGCTTCGTTCAACAGCGCCACGGCCGTGACCTGCAACATCATGAAGCCCGACGAGATGCCCGGCTTCGCTGTCAGAAACGGCGGCAAACCTTCGTTCGCGTCCGGATTAACGAGCCTGTCGATTCGTCGCTCGGTGATACTAATCAAATCTGTCAAAGCAATGGCGGCGTAGTCAAAAACGAGCGCGAGCGGCGCGCCGTGAAAGTTTCCACCGGACAACACTTCGCCAGTATCGGAAAACACCAACGGGTTGTCAGTCGCACTGCCGCTTTCGATCTGCACTACGTCGGTCGCATGGGCCAATGCCGTGCGCACCGCGCCGTGCACTTGCGGCATGCAACGCAAACTGTAAGCGTCCTGCACGCGCGGATCGTTCTCGACGTGTGAATTGCGAATCTCGCTGTCCTGCAACAGATCGCGCAGATGCGCCGCGACTGCAACTTGCGCCGGGTGCGGACGCGCCGTGTGAATGCGTTCGTCAAACGCGACCGGCGTTCCACGCAACGCTTCGAGCGTCATTGCACCGGTGACATCCGCGAGACGGACCAACCGATCGGCACGATGCAATGCAAGCGCGCCAACGGCGCCCATCGCTTGCGTTCCGTTCAGCAGCGCCAGACCTTCTTTAACTTCGAGTTGCAACGGCGCGATCTGCGCGCGTTGCATTGCGACTTCGCCCGGTAAACGCTCGCCGTTGTAAAACGCGTCGCCTTCGCCGATCGCGGCCAGTGCGAGATGGGCCAACGGCGCGAGATCGCCGCTCGCGCCGACCGAACCTTTTTCGGGAATAACCGGTGTGACGCCGTGTTCGAGCATCGCGATCAGCGTCTCGATCACGAGCGGACGCGCGCCGCTGAAGCCGGTCGCCAAAACATTCGCGCGCAGCAACAACATCGCGCGTGCTTCAGGTTCGGAAAGCGGTTCGCCCAGACCGCACGAATGACTCCGCACCAGGTTCAACTGCAACTGGCGCAAGTCAGCTTGATCGATACTAACGTCGGAAAGTTTTCCGAAACCGGTGTTGACGCCGTAGACCGTGCGCTTTTGCGCGACGATCTGTTCCACCACGCGCCGCGCTTCTTCGACGCGCTCGCGCGCGTCGGTGGCGAGTGTGACCCGTGCTTTACCACTAGCTACATCCGCGATTTGCTGAAGTGTAAGTTGTTGACCGTTAAGCTGAAGCATGTGTCATTGCTGATTTTTGATTGCCGATTGATGATTTTGACATAGAACGACCCTGGCAATCGACAATCGGAAATCGAAAATCGGCAATGTCTTACCGTCCGACTTCGACTGGCTTGTCCGGAGTCTCAGTGATGTCGATCTTTTTAAATTCGCCTGTAGTCGCGGAACTGCGTACGCGTTGCCGCGCGCGTTTCGCACGAACCGTCGTGCGCCGCGTGGTTGCAGCCGTCCAGCTCGTCATTCGCTTCAACGGCCGCAACGAGAATTCATGTTTCGGCAACACTTCACCCGTCGCTTCACGCAGACGCAGTGTGCCGATCGCAAAAATCAAGATGGCCGCGTTGAACACGATGCCCACTACAAACACGATCCAGCCGGGAACAACCCCGACTGTCGCACGCTCGATGAATGCATCGAAATCGCGAGCCGGTAACGGCGACATGTAAACCTTCAAATTCCAGCTCAGCGCCAGCAGCGCGAAGATCCACAGATAGTTGCGGCGCAAACGCCGGCCGATCGCTTCCATTTCCGTGATCGTGAAGTGTGGCGTGGTCAGGTCAGCGGCCAGATGTTCCGCCCAGCTTTCCTCGGCGGGCTGGTTTTCCGGCGCGAGCAGATGCGCGAAGTACCCGGTTTCGAGAATGCGCACGCGGCTCGACCAGATCTCGTAATAGCGATAACGCCGCGCTTCCATCAACAAAAAGATCGCCACCAGAATCGAGTTGATGGGAATAACGAAGTGTGGATTGGTCGGCGAACTAAAAACAAATGAAAGCGTCGCGCCGGCGGTGATGACTGCCCAGTTTGTGGTGGTGTCGAGACGGTTGCGCCAGGTGTTCGAGCGTTGCACCTCGCCGCGATAGAAATGGATCATCGCGGTGTTGAACTCGCCGGGCGACATACGCCGCATCAAGGCGGCTGGCGATTGCGCGGACGGATCCGGAAGCGGTTCCGGGGCGGGCGACGGCCTCAACCTGCCGGTACTTCTTTCTGTCGATAATGGACCGCTACCTCTTTGGCTTACTTCGGTGGACATTGGGACCTGAGTCGTGGAGTGCGCCGCCAGACCGCAGCGCAGAAACTCCGGGAAGCTGATAATAGCACGCGCTTCAGCCTTCTTCATCCACAGATTACGCAGATTGCCCCTTAGAAATCTGTGTAATCTGTGGATTGACCTATCCTTGACACCTTTTTGGCGCGTGCCTATAGTGGCCGTTCGGCTGTTTGAAGGAATCGAAGTTTAGTGAATACTGCCGCGGAAACTGAGGACGAACTATGGATGCGGCAGGCGCTGGCCGCGGCTCAGGAAGCCCGAAACTGCGGTGAGGTGCCCGTCGGAACCTGTATTGTCCACGGCCACCAACTCATCGCCGTCTCCGGTAACCGCACCCGCACCGACTGCGATCCGACTGCTCACGCCGAAATCGTCGCTTTGCGCGAGGCCGCCCGTAAGCTCGGCAATTACCGGCTCACGGGCGTTGATGTGTATTCGACGATTGAACCGTGTGCGATGTGCGCGGGCGCGTTGATTCAAGCGCGCATCGGGCGTTTGATTTACGGCGCGCCGGACGAACGCGCGGGCGCGGTACACAGTCGATTTCGCATCTGCGATACAGATTTTTTGAACCATTGCATCGAAGTGCGAGCAGGCGTGCTCGAAGAAGAATGCCGCACGCTGATGCAGGATTTTTTCCGCCGCAGGCGAACTGAATAGAGACACGGAGAGGTCGCATAGTGGATTAGTGCACCGGTCTCGAAAACCGGAGTGGGTTAACGCCCACCGTGGGTTCGAATCCCACCCTCTCCGCCATGTTATTTTCGATTTCCGATTTTTGATTGACGATTGATATGAGGTCTCGAAAGGCAGTTTTTTCAATCGGCAATTGGCAATCGAAAATCGACAATGCCTGGAGAGGTGCAGGAGTGGTTGAACTGGCAGCACTGGAAATGCTGTGAACGGGAAACCGTTCCGTGGGTTCGAATCCCACCCTCTCCGCCAGAACATTTTCGATTGATGATTTTTGATTGTTGATTGAGACAGGGTGTCGAAAGCAGTCTTTCAATCAACAATTAACAATCAAAAATCGACAATGCTTTTCGTCCCCCCGACGCCCCCTGACCAAGACCATTTCCAGTTCAGGGAGAATAGATGGACGACAAACTGGCGGCTGAAGAAGCGCGTCGCGCCGCACAACACGAATCAGTCAAAGCGCAGGTCGAAGGCGAAGTTCAATCCGAGATCAGCGAACGCGCGGCGACGAAAGCAACCCGAAACGAGTCGCAACGAATCGACGAGGTCGCCGGTGACTTTCGTTCGCGAGCGGTAGATGAGGTAGTTGACACAGAGCGCGAAGTGCAACGTTCGCGTGGCATGGCGCGCATTTCCCAAATCGTGGATTACATCTTTTACGTAATCTACGCGCTTTTGGCGATGCGCTTTCTGTTAGCGCTGCTCGCCGCGCGCAGTAGCGCCGGATTCGTACGGTTCATTGTTGCGGTCAGTAATCCGTTTTATGAACCGTTTCGTGGTATCGTTGCGAGTCCGCAGGCAGAAGGTGGTCACACGTTGATGCTGCCGATCATCATCGCGATCGTCGCGTACGTGTTGGCCCATCTGCTGATCAATGCGCTGTTGCGCATGCTGGCGCATCGTAAGACCGAGATTTAGAGCCATTGCCGATTTTCGATTGCCAATTGTCGATTGAACAACTGACTTTCGAACCCCATCAAATCGGCAATTGGCAATCGGAAATTGACAATTTATCAGATCCCGGGCTCCGCACAACGCTAGCCTTGTGAACCCCGCCAGGCCGGGAACGGAGCAACGGTAGCAACGGCGGCGTGTGTTGCGGGAAAGTCCGGGGTCTGGCCACTCACTCAATGCTCAACGTGGCCTGTCAGCTCTCTCCGAAGCCGGCAGGAGGTCTGCGATGAAAAGGTTCTATGTTGCCGCTACATTACTCTCGACCGTATTACTCGCCTCGTTAATTGTTCTCGGTCAAACTCCTCAGTCGCCTGAAAACAAATCCCTCATCCCTTCGAAAGATGAGCTTTTGAAATACGAAGATTTTCTGAGGTTAAAGAATACCGGGTTGCTTCGTCTGTTACCGCGTGAGAAATACGACACGCAAGAGCTTCGACGGATTAACCGCAATCCGGTAGCTCCGGAACCGTTTCCCCGGAAGACGTTTGACCAGATTCACACTCGTACGGCCTTAACCGGCGCTGTCGATGACGTTCCAAGCGTTAACGCAACTCTGGCGGAAGCAAAGTCGCCGCCGGTAGTGGGTAAGAAGAGCCGCGACGTTCGCGGCGGTGGAGCTTACTATTCGTTTACGCAAAAAACGCACGAGTATGGCTACGCCACCGACCTCTCACTCGAAAAGGGTGAATTTTCGACCGGCTTTTACGGAGCAAACTACGGCTTTCTTACCGATCTGGGTGATGTTCCACTCGAAAGCATCGATCTCAACACGCCCACCGTGATACCACTGGCTACGTACAAGCCAGCCAATTACGACGCAGACGCCAGACTCGAACAGCGTCGCTTTAGTTTAGGCGCAGACATCGACGGCGTGAAGGTCACGAGACTTCTGCCCATGCGGCTGAATTCGACTTATCTGCTCAGAGCGGTAAACTATGACGAGTCTGACGTGCTGGTTGCTTTCAAAGTAGTGGAGATAGATTCGGATGGCAGTCCGTTGATTCTTTGGAAGCGCCTGAAGCGCTACTCAACGCCACAATATTTTCGTAACTGATCAAATTCGAGGGGAAACACGAACGCTCAACATGGCCTATCAAGTAATCGCCCGCAAGTGGCGCCCGCAAACGTTTGACGAAGTAACAGGCCAGGAGCCGATCACGCGAACCCTTCGCAATGCTATCGAGCATCAGCGTCTCCACCACGCGTATCTCTTCTCCGGCGCGCGTGGTGTCGGCAAAACAACCAGCGCGCGGCTGCTCGCCAAAGCGCTGAACTGTCACAAAGCCTCGCAACCAACGCCGACGCCGTGCCGTTCTGACGATCCCGATCAGTGTCCTTCGTGCCGCGAGATCACGGAAAGCCGTTCGATCGACGTGCAGGAGATCGACGCCGCGTCAAACACCGGCGTGGACAACGTGCGCGAAGCGATCATCGCGAGCGTTGGCATCGCGCCCGCGCGCGATCGTTACAAGATCTTCATCATCGACGAAGTTCACATGCTTTCAGGCGCGGCTTTCAACGCGTTGTTGAAGACGCTGGAAGAGCCACCACCGCGAGTCGTCTTCATCATGGCGACTACCGAGCGGCACAAAGTTCCGGAAACGATCCTGTCGCGGTGTCAGCAGTTTGAGTTTCGCACGATCGCCACGACGAAGATTCTCGAACGTTTGAAACTGATCGCGAAGTCGGAACAGATTTCGGTTCCTGACGAAGCGTTGCGCGAGATCGCGCGCAGTGGCGAGGGATCGATGCGCGACGCGCAGTCGGCGCTCGACCAGGTGATCAGTTTCGCTGGCGCCACGATCAAGAAAGAAGACGTGGAGATGGCGCTCGGGATTGCGGGCGCCGACATTCTCACTCGCATCATCGACAGCATTGCCGCGAACAAACCAGCGGACGCGATCGCCGTTGTTGACGACATCGTGATGCGCGGACACGACTTGAGAAACTTCTGCCGCGATCTGCTCGCGCACTTTCGCGATCTGCTCGTGAGTAAAGTCTCGGGAAATGTCGAACTGCTCGAGTCAGCGGTTTGTGAACCTGAGGAATTGAAACGTCAGGCAGCGTTGTTTACTGAAGCGGATCTGGTGCGGTTCTTTCATTCGCTTTCGGAAACGGAAACAAAACTGCGCGCCGCGACGCAGCCGAGGTATCAGTTGGAAGTTGGGATCGTTAAGTTGATGGAGTTGCGCGGCGTAGAGAGCATCAGCGAGATCCTCCGCCGTCTCAATTCGCTCGAAAGTGGTTCTGGCGGTAGCACACCAGTCCCCACTAAAACCGCGCCTTCAACTCGCAGTGCGCAATCTGTTTCTGCGTCACCTGTTTCTGCATCTGCGTCAGCCTCATCTGTAACACCGTCATCTGTTCCAGCGTCATCCGTTTCTGCATCTGCTGCTTCATCCCATCCCTCTGCTCCTGTCGCCACAGCGGCCGCGCCGGCCCCAGCGCCAACACAGGATGCTTCTCCGTTCGAACGCGTCAAAGCCGTGCTCGAAGGTCAACGAAAACGATTCGTTGTAACCGCACTTGAAGCAGCATTAACAGCGACGCTCGACAACAACGAACTGTTCATTGAGTTCACGCCCGCGGATCGCCATCTGCGCGAGACGCTCTTAAAACCTGAAAACGCGAAACTGATTTGCGGAGCCTGCCGCGAAGTCACCGGACAGGACACCGGACTCCGTATCGCGGTCAAAGACCCGCAAGCAGAAGGCGAACCACGCAGCGCCGAAGACGAAGCACGTCTCGAAAAGCAACGTCTACGCGGGATGGCTGAAAGCAACCCAAACGTCCAAACAATTCTGAAAACATTTCGCGGCGAGATCGTCGACGTCCGCCCACCCAGCCCGAAGGAATAGTTGTTTCTTCAATATCCGGTGTGAATCCCACCAACGAAGTTGGTGGTTCCTTCATACCCGGCCTTACCACCACAGATCGGTACAGTTATCCCACCAACAGAGTTGGTGGTTCCTTCATTACCCGGCCTACCACCACAGATCGGTCAGTTAATCCCACCAACGGAGTTGGTGGTACGTTCACATCCGGCCTAAGAAGGTTGAGTATGAAACTCACCACCGACTGCGTCGGTGGGATTGTCGCCCTGAGCCATTGTCTAGTAGGTTGAGTATGAAACTCACCACCGACTGCGTCGGTGGGATTGTCGCCCTGAGTCGTCGTCTAGTAGGTTGAATATGAAACACCACCGACTGCGTCGGTGGGATTCCCGCCCTGAGTCGTCGTCTAGTAGGTTGAATATGAAAACACCACCGACTGCGTCGGTGGGATTCCCTTCCGCGTGCGAACAATTCACGGATCGACTTCGTATGGGATTCCATTGCGGAGGTAGCTGAAATGCGCGATCCAGTTTTGGCAGGGATTCTGAGTTTAATCGTTCCGGGAGTCGGTCAACTCTACAACGGCCGGATACTGGCAGGAATTCTCTGGCTGATTTTCACTCCAGGTTTTTGGATTGGCACCGGCGGAACGCTCGGTTGGATCTGCCACCTCGTCTCCGCCTACTGCGCGTATTCCTACGCCAAAGAACACCGCGTGAGATATTAGCCACCAAGAAGCACAAGAGGACACAAATGTTTCCACGAAATCCTTCGGGTTTTTTGTGCTTCTTTGTGACTAAGGTTTCTCGGGTTTCTTCGGAGGCGTCGCGCGGGGAATCTCCCAGGGATCGAGCGGCTCCTCCAGCTTCGGTGGTCCACCTTTTAACATCGGCGCTACCTTCGTAACCGGAATACTCACTGTAGCCACCGGCTCAATTCGCCGTAGAATCGCGCCACCACGCCCGGCAATCCAAACGTTGTTGCCACCGCGATACGCAATCGAGAACAACGCAGTGCTCGTTATCGAGGGCTGAATCTCCCACGTCGCACCGGCGTCCTTGCTGTGAATGATACTTCCCTGCTCTCCCACGACGAGCACATCGTTTCGCCCCGCCGCGTCAACGCCAAAAAGATTTCCACTAACACCGCTCTCGAGATCCTTCCACGTCACACCGCCATCATCCGTGCGCAAAACAATCCCGTGCGCACCTACAACGTACCCTCGCTGCATGTCAGCAAAAGTCAACGCATACAACCACTCCTTCAGATTGCGATCGACGCGAATCCAATGCTCGCCGCCGTCTTCAGTGCGCAGGATCGTGCCGCCCGAACCAACCGCAACGCCGCGCAGAGGATCGACAAACTTCACGTCCTCGAGCCAACTGAAAGTGTTCGTATGCTGAAACTGCCATGAAACGCCTTCGTCTTTCGTGTGCCAGATAGCACCACGCGCGCCGACCACCCATCCTTCGTTTGCCGACACAAACGCAACGCCAAACAGATCTTCTTTGACGGGACTCGCGATCGGTTCCCAACTCACGCCGCCATCCACTGTATGCAGAATCGTCCCTTTGTCACCGACAACCCAACCCGATCCTTCGTTTGCAACACTGATCGCATTCAGATTCACCTGCACGCCCGAAGGACGCGCGATCCAGGTCTTGCCGCCGGAACTCGTGTACAAGATCCGCCCGCGTTCGCCAACCGCCCAACCATGCGAATTGTCGATGAAAGAAATGTTCGTGAGATCGTCGCGTCCGCCGTCGGTCAAACGGTGCCACGACAACCCGCCGTCGTCGGTGCGGAGCACCAAACCATCAGCGCCTGCTGCCCAGCCCAACGACTCGTCCGCGAAATGAACCGTCGCGAGTCGTGGATTCGTGCGCACGTTCACCGGCAGCCAGATATTCCCGCCATCGCCCGTCGTGAGCACGACGCCGCTTTCACCCGCGGCCCAACCGTGTGTCTCATCGGCAAAGAAAACAGAATAAAGATCGGTTGTGACGAGAGAGTTCTCCGCGGTCCAGGTTTCGCCGCCGTCACGTGTTTGCAGAATCGTGCCGCGATAGCCAACGACAACTGCGTTTTTTTCGGAAGTAAACGTGACGCCGGTCAAAGCGGAATCAGTCACGCCTTTTACCGGTTTCCACTCAGTGCCGCCGTTTGAAGTGATCAGAATCGTGCCACGAGAACCAACCGCGATGCCGCTTTTCGCGTCGGTGAAGCTGACCGAAAAAAGATGTGCTGTGGTTTTGCTTTCCTGTTGTTTCCAGGTCTTGCCGCCGTCAACCGTGACGATGATCGAACCAAACGTTCCCACAGCCCAACCGTGCAACGGATTCTGCGGCGCGAATGTCACGGCAAAGAGATGATCGCGAACACCGGTCGGCCGCAACGTCCACTTCTTGCCCCCGTTGCTGGTCGTGAGAATCACGCCGCGCGCGCCGCTAATCACCACGCGCGAACGATCCTTCACGTACATCCCGTAAAGCGTCGTGTCAGACGGACTCTCCTGCTCTTCCCACTCGAAACCGCCGTTGTTTGTAGTTAAGACAACTCCGTTTGACCCGACGGCCCAACCGCGTTTCTTGTCGGCCGCGAAGCGAATCGAGTTGATCGAGTTTCCCTGCGGCAAAGGGTTTTGCCACTGCCAGCCGCGAAACGGATCCTGTGCGTGAGCCAGCGCCGCTACGAATGCGAGAATTGAACACACTGCGACAAACAGTGCGGCGGGGCGCGAAATCTGGTCGGGAAACAGGGTCTTTATTCTGGCCAAAGTGGGAGCCACTATCACAAACACCAGCGGGATTTAAGATAAAGGGGAGGCGAGATTATGGCTCAACGGTGCCCACCGAGTCCACCGCGTCCCGCAGAATTAACTCATCTACGTGACCGGCGGCGGCAATGCGCCGCGCGGCACTGTCCGCGGCTTCTTGAAGCAAATGGCCGACGTGTCCGCGCGTCCATTCCCAATGAACCTTGTGTCTGCTCGCCGCTCGATCGAGACGTTCCCACCACGGAAGATTGGTTTTGCGCCGAAAGCGGCCGCTCATCGTTTCCACCACATAACGAGAGTCAGTAAACACCTTCACGTCGCAAGGTTCGCGCAATGCTTCGAGTCCGACTGCCGCGGCAACGATCTCGGCTTGTTGATTCGTTGCCCTACCCAAGTATTCGCCGACCGCGCGCCAGATTCCTTTATAACCCAACAACGCGACACCAGCGGCGCGGCTCGATGCCTGTCCGTTGCCGAGACTCGATCCGTCGCAGAAGATTTCCACTTGCTTGAGAGCTGCCACGGCTACAGATTACCCTTAGTCAGTGCAATCTGTGTAATCTGTGGCTAAAGAAAGGAAAGTAATGTCTGAAGTAGCTCGAATTCGCGATCAGTTTCGCCGTGCTTTCGACGGTGAGGCTTGGCATGGACCAGCGGTGATGGCGTTGCTCGATGGCGTCACGGCCGAACAAGCTGCGGCGCGTCCGATTGCGGGCGCTCATACGATTTGGGAGTTGACGCAGCACATTCGCGCGTGGGAGGGCGCGTGCTTGCGCCGCTTGAATGGCGACCCGGCGCAATTGCCGGATAGTGAAGACTGGGTCGCGTTGAATGATTTCAGCGAAGCAGCCTGGGAACAGACCAAACAAGGCTTGCTCGACACGCACAATCAATTGTTGGAAAAGATTTCTTCGCTTGATGATGCGCGGTTGGACCAACCGATCATGGACCATCCCGAGATTCCGTTTTCCAGCACGTATGTGACGCTGCATGGCGGCGTGCAACACGATCTTTATCACGCAGGTCAGATCGCGATTCTGAAGAAAGCGTTGGGAATATGAGTGAGCTATCAAGTAAACAATGTGTACCGTGCCGCGGTGGCGTGCCTCCGCTTCAAGGCGAGGAGATTCAGCGGCTGTTGTCGCAACTCAACGATTGGGAAGTTGTCCGGGAGCATCATTTGAAGAAGAACTACAGCTTCTCGAATTTTGCTGAGGCGCTGAAGTTTGTGAATCGCGTCGGCGAGCTCGCGGAAGAGCAGGGTCATCATCCGGACATCTGTTTTGGGTGGGGAAAGGTCGAGGTCACGATCTGGACGCACAAGATCGACGGCCTGACCGAGAGTGATTTCATTCTTGCTGCGAAGATTGACAAGCTTTAACGCTGAACTAATCTGAAGAATTCGCGCCATCGCAATGTCCGAAAGCCAAACACCCGCGTACTCCATGCCTTCGGTTTGTAAGGCAATTTGACGGGTTCGCGTGGTGACGCAGTCGGCACAACTGTTGCCGTCTCTACTCAAAAGCGAACTTTGCGTTTGAGGGAGGATTGTATGGCTGATAAGGATAAAACGAAATTAGTAACCGGACTTTTTAAGAGCCAGGTGGCCGCCGAAGCTGCGGTGGACGCCCTTATGAAACGCGGATTTACTCGTGAAGACATCAGCGTACTTATGTCAGACGAGACGCGCGCGAAGCATTTTGCGTTGCAGTCGCGCACACACGCCGCAGACGGACTCGGTATTGGCGCCGCGGCGGGCGGAACCGTTGGCGCGGTGCTCGCGGCGATCGCGGCAGTCGGCTCGACGCTGTTTCTGCCAGGTTTGAATCTCGTTATTGCTGGTCCGATTGCGGCTGCGTTGGCGGGACTCGGTGCTGGTGGTGCGGCTGGTGGTTTGATCGGCGCGCTGATTGGCGCCGGAATTCCTGAATATCGCGCGAAAGTGTACGAAGCCGGAATTAAAGGCGGCGGCATCCTGATTGGCGTCGTGGGTCGCGAGGATGAGGAAGTGGATCGAGTTGAAGAGCTGCTGGATCAACTCGGTGCTGAACACGTCCGCACTGAATAACAAAAAACCATCCACAGATTACGCAGAAGTTGTGTAATCTGTGGATGGCTTGTGTTGCTAGCCAAGTTCTAGTTAACGTTTGATCGCGTCGCCAACGTCTTCGATTGCTTCACCGACTTTGCGTCGCGCCTTACCGAATCCTTCTTGAACTTTACCGCCAGCACGATCCGCATCGCCTTCGGCTTCCAGGTCATCATCGCCAAGCGCCTTACCGAGACCTTCTTTCACGTTTCCTTTAGCCTGATCCCATTTGCCTTCAACTTCATCTCTATTTGGTAGTCCCATCTTAACCTCCCTATACCTTGGTGATCTGATTCACGCAGTATGGGGAGCAACCACCGTTCCACAAGTGCGTTGTTCAATTCAAACGAGGTTGAAGGGAGTTCAACTACACCAGCTTGTCGTAGTCGGCGTGTGAGCCGATCCAGAACCAAACAAGGGTGTCGTCGTTGTCCAGGCCGAGAGCGCGGTAATGTGCGCCAACGCGGACTGACCAAAGCTGCCCGATCTTCTTGAAGTGTAGCGAAGGGTGATGAGGATCAGCTTTGAGAAGTTCGAAGTTTTTATCCGCCAGCTTACGAGTAGCGTCTGGAAGACTCCGGTAATGTCGCCAGAAGCGCGGTGAGGCTAGATGTTTCACACGAAATTACAGCGGCTCGCAGCGGCCGGACTCTAAGTCGCGCTTAGCTTCATCGAGCAAACTCTGCAACCTGCCGGAATCCAGGTCCTGTTTGATCTGCTTGTCCCAGAGTTGTGCGCGATAGGCATCAAACCAGTCCGCCAGCTCCGCTACTTGAGCCGGTGGTAGTTCTGAGATAGCACTCTCGATTTCTTTTACGTTCATAGGCGCAGTCTAACGCAGCCGGTTAACTAGCATCAACGACTCAGTCGCCGCAGCAATACTACGGCCCAAATGGCGAGGGCGGCGGAGAGGAGGGTGAGCAGTAAGTAGAGGGGTTCTGTCAAAACATGGGTTTCGGTAGCCATACGTGCGAGGTGAGCGATGGTGATCAGCGCGAAGATGAGGCCGGTGGTGATTACGTAGGGTTTCATGGGCTGAAGTTTGTAATAGGTCCTATGGCTCGTATAGGACCTATCGATAGGACGTATAGGACCTATTACATCTTCTGAATAATCGCGTCGGCGAACTCGGCGGTCTTGGCGGTGCCGCCGATGTCGCGCGTGCGGACTTTGCCCTCCTCGAAAACTGAGAGCATGGCCTTCTCGATGCGCTCCGCGGCGTCGCGCTCGCCGATGTAGCGGAGCATCAGAATGCCGGATTGAAGGAGCGCTGTGGGGTTCGCGATGCCCTGGCCGGCGATGTCGGGAGCGGAGCCGTGAACGGCTTCGAAGACCGCGCCTTTTTCGCCGATGTTCGCGCCCGGAACAAGCCCGAGGCCGCCAACCAAACCAGCGCAGAGATCGGAAACGATGTCGCCGTAAAGATTCTCGAGCAGCATCACGTCAAACTGCTCGGGCCGCATCACGAGTTGCATGCACGCGTTGTCGACGATCTTGTCGTCTGCTTCAATGTCCGGATAGTCCTCAGCCACACGGCGGAAGCAGTTGAGGAAAAGGCCGTCAGACATCTTCATGATGTTGGCCTTGTGAACCGCCGTCACCTTCTTGCGTCCTTCGCGTCGAGAGTATTCGAAAGCAAAGCGCGCGATGCGCGTCGACGCTTTCTCGGTGATGATCTTCAAACTCTCCACCACACCCGGCACGACCTCGTGCTCCAACCCCGCATACAAACTCTCGGTATTCTCACGCACCACTACCAGGTCGAGTTCGGGATAACGGCACGGCACATTCGGCAACGCTCGCACCGGCCGCAAGTTCGCATACAAATCCAGCGTCTTGCGCAAGCCGACGTTGACTGAAGTAAAGCCTTTGCCGATCGGCGTCGTGATCGGCCCCTTCAGAGCGACCTTGTTGCGAATGATCGAATCGAGCAAGTCCTGCGGCAGCGTATTGCCGAATTTTTCGAGCGCCTGCGCCCCCGCGTAATGCGTTTCCCATTGGATTTCAACGCCGGAAGCTTCGATGATTCGGACTACGTTGGAAGCGACTTCGGGCCCGATGCCGTCGCCAGGAATCAGTGTGATAGCATGCATGTTCGACTAAGAATAAGGCTTTGGACCGTGACTGACAAATATCGAACTGCGGACGTTGTGATTATTGGTGGTGGCGT
>DATEHX010000045.1:0-2996 GCA_035279345.1 Pyrinomonadaceae bacterium
GAATAAGGTAAAGAAGAAGGAAGCCGCACCGCAGTAATTCCTGATGAACAGTAAGAGACAGATTCGCTTCCGTCTGAACGGCGAAGACACCGAAATCAGCTTTGCGCCGCACAAGACGCTACTCGAAGTGTTGCGTGAAGACCTGAATCTCACGGGCACAAAGCATGGTTGTGAGCTCGGCGAGTGTGGCACGTGCGCGGTGCTGGTTGACGGGCGTTCGATACTTTCGTGCCTGATGCTTGGGCTGGATGCGGAAGGGCGTGACGTAAAAACCATCGAGGGAATGGCGCTCGGGGCTGAGTTGCATCCACTGCAACAAACGTTCGCGGATACGGGCGCGGCGCAGTGTGGTTATTGTTCGCCGGGGTTTTTGCTGGTGGCGGAGGAGTTGTTGGAGAAGTCGCCGAATCCTTCGCGCGCTGAGATTCAGGAAGCTTTGTCGGGAAACTTGTGCCGCTGCACCGGGTATATCAAGATTTACGAGGCAGTTGAGCTAGCCGCGGCGCGAATGCGTGGCGAGGCTTACGAACTGCCGAAAGAAAGCGTCTACGGACTTGACTAAAACAATCTGTGTAATCTGTGGATAAAAGTCTTAACGTTGTAGGTAAACCATTTCGCAAAGTCGACGCGCGGGCGAAGTGCGTCGGCCAGACGAAGTTTGCGGACGACATCGTGCTGCCGCGGATGTTGTTCTGCAAGATTCTGCGCTCGCATGTGCCGCATGCGCGGATCAAAAACATCGACGCCTCGAAAGCGCTGGCCCAACGGGGCGTTTTTGCTGTTATCACCGGCAAAGACCTGCCAATTCCGTACGGCATCCTGCCTGTCAGTCAGGACGAGCACGCGCTCTGCATTGACAAGGTTCGTTTCGTCGGCGATCCCGTCGCGGCCGTCGCGGCCATCGATGAAGACACGGCGTTCGACGCGATGAATCTGATCGAAGTCGAATACGAGCCGCTCAACACGATTTCCAGTATCGAAGAGGCCGTGCTGATCGACGAGCCGCGCATTCACGACTACGGCGACGTCGGTAACGTGCACAAGAAAGTCTCGCTCGAGTTTGGCAACCTCGACGAAGGATTCGCGGAAGCAGATTTGGTGCGTGAGGATGTGTTCTTCTACGAAGGCAATACTCATCTGCCGATGGAACAGCACGCCGCCGTTGCCCACTTCGACGCCGATCAAAAGATCACGCTCTGGAGTTCAACACAAACGCCGCATTACGTTCATCGTGCGCTCGCGAAGGTTTTGAAAATGCCCGCCGCTCATATTCGAGTGATCGCAACGCCGAATGGCGGCGGCTTTGGTGGCAAGAGCGATCCGTTCAATCACGAGGTCGCGGTTTGCAAGCTCGCGATGATCACGGGCCGTCCGGTGAAGGTCACGCTGACGCGTGAAGAAGTTTTTTACTGTCATCGTGGACGGCATCCGGTGTTGATGAAAGTGAAAACCGGCGTGAAGAATGACGGGGCAATCACCGCGATGCACTTCCAGTCGTTTCTCGACGGTGGTGCGTACGGAAGTTATGGCGTTGCGAGTACGTTTTATACAGGTGCGTTGCAGACGGTGACGTATGACGTGCCGCGTTACAAGTTTCAGGGTCTGCGTGCTTTTACGAACAAGCCGCCGTGTGGTCCAAAACGCGGGCACGGTACGCCGCAGCCGCGTTATGCGCTCGAAGTTCATCTCGACAAGATCGCCGAACAACTGCGGATCGATCCGGTCGAGATCCGGCGGCAACATCTCGTCGCGCCAAACACTGTGACGGCTAATTACCTGCGCATCGGCAGCATGGGTTTGGGCGCGTGCATTGACAAAATCGTCGAAGGCTCCGACTGGAAAAATCGCTTCGCGTGGGATCCTGATAATCGCAAGTTGCCGTACGGCAAAGGCATCGGCATCGCTTGCAGCTCTTACATTTGTGGCGCTGGTCTTCCGATTTACTGGAACAACATGCCGCAGTCAGGCGTGCAGCTTCGACTCGATCGGCAAGGTGGCGTTTGTGTGATGTGCGGCTCGACCGACATCGGACAGGGATCGGATTCGATACTCGCCTACATCGTCGCGGAGATTTTAGGGATCGATCCTTTTGATATTCGTGTTGTGACCGCGGATACGGATCTGACGCCCGTCGATCTTGGTAGTTATTCGAGCCGTGTCACGCTGATGACGGGCAACGCTGCGATCCAAGCAGCCGAGCGTGCGCGTGAGTTGTTGGTGATGGCTGTGGCGGAAAAACTCGGCGTGCCGATCGAGAACTTGTCTCTTGCTGAGCGCCGTGTGTTTGACGTTGAGAATCCGGAGGTTGGTGTTTCGTTTGCGGAAGCGGTTGTGTTGGCGGAGTCGAAGTTTGGGACGATCGGCACGGTCGGATCGTACACGCCGCCACGCTCGCCCGGCAAGTTCAAAGGTTCGGGTGTTGGACCATCGCCGGCTTACAGTTACTCCGCGGCGATCGCGGAAGTTGATGTGAATCCGGATACGGGCATTGTCGTTGTCGAACGCGTTTGGATCGCGCACGACATCGGGCGCTCGATCAATCCGATGCTGGTGATGGGCCAGGTCGAGGGCAGTGTTTACATGGGTCTCGGCGAGATACTGATGGAAGAGATGACGTACCGTACGAACCGGAACGTCGTACACAAGTTTCCGTCGCTGTTGGAATACAAGAGTCCGACGACGATGGAGATGTGCGACGTGAAGACGTACCTGATCGAAGATCCGGATCCGAATGGACCATACGGTGCGAAGGAAGTCGGCCAGGGTCCATTGCTGCCTGTTCCACCAGCCGTAGCAAACGCAGTCTACAACGCCGTCGGCGTGCGCATTGACGAAGTGCCCATCACGCCCGAGAAAGTCTTGCGTGCCTTGAAAGACAAATCGCGCGGCCGCGCAGCCCGCTTCGGCCCCGACAGCGTTCCCGACGTCGACTGGCCCGACCCCCTGCGCGTCCTAACGCCCTCCGAGGGCGGCGACGGCACCGAAATGCCCCGCGT
>DATEHX010000046.1:0-12105 GCA_035279345.1 Pyrinomonadaceae bacterium
CGTGTCCAATCAGGGCGCGTCCAGCTACGACGGCATGCTCGTGAGCTTGCGGAAACGCTTCTCACAGGGCTTGCAGTTTGACTTCAACTACACCTGGTCGCATTCGATCGATAATGGATCGAGTGTTGTGAACACCGTGTCCGGCGGTCTGGTTTGCGATCTTCGCAACCTGCGCGTCTGCCGCGGCGACTCCGACTTCGACATTCGCCACCTCGTCAACGCCAACTTCATTTATGAGTTGCCGTTTGGCCGTGGCCACATGTTCGGCAGCGGCGTTCCTGGCTGGGCGAATCACATCATCGGTGGTTGGGAAGTCAGTGGCATCTTCACTGCTCGCAGTGGATTAGCCTTCAGCACCACGACTACCGCATTCCCGGTGGGCTTCAATTTCAACAGCCCGGCGGCATTCAATACAGCCAATCTCGGTGCGTTGCAGTCAAGCATTCACGATGCTGCTAATGGGACCATCCAGTTCTTTGCGAATCCCACGACAGTATTCGATCCGGCCAATCCAACGGCTGGCGTGATTCGCTTCCCGCATCACGGTGAAATTGGCAACCGTAACGTTTTCCGCGGACCCGGTTTCTGGAATCTCGACACAGCGTTGTTGAAGAACTTCCAGATGCCCTGGTCAGAAAGCCAGTCCTTGCAGTTGCGATGGGAAACATTTAATTTGTTCAATCACAACAGCTTTGGCTTACCGGCAGTTGGTATTACCGGAACGACCTTCGGTACAATCACCACGTCGGCCAGTGCTCCGCGCGAAATGCAATTTGCATTGCGTTACACGTTCTAGCTCGGTTTACTTTGTTTGACTTTTCGGGCTCCTGCGAAAGTGGGAGCCCATTTTTTTTGGCGCCCACCTCAATCGGAGTAAGAACCATGGTGAAACTCTCCCTAGCGTGCTTGTCTCTGCTATTCGTTTTAATCGCAATATTCCCAGACACGGCCCATGCTCAAGGCGGTCAAACGCTCTTTGGCGACGTGCGCATAACGGGTGAGAACAATGAAGTGGTGGCAAAGGACGTCACTTTAATTCTTCGCAAAGTACCGGACGGAGAGGTTGGTCGCCAGGCTGTGTCCAGCCGCGGCCGATACCGCTTCACAAACTTAAAAGCCGGAGAGTATGAGATTGTGGTTGAGGCCGACGGCAAAGAGATCGGACGCCTTCAGCAGATCATGGTCAGGCGGGAAATGAGCAACAGCCCCTACGGACATCAGTACGACCTGGAGTTCCGTTGGCGGGCAGGCTCTGCCCCGGTACAGCCTGTGGCAGGCGTAATCTCGGCGGCGGATTTGTACGAACGGCCCGCTTCAATGCAGGGACTGTTTCACAAAGCTGAAGAAGCTGTCGGCAAAAAGAAATTTGACCAGGCGGCCGATTTCCTGAGACAGATTTTGGACGCCGATAATAAAGACTTTCAGGCTTGGACTGCGCTCGGCACCGTCTACTTCGCACAGGAGAAAGTTGCGGACGCCGAAACGGCGTACATGAAAGCGATCGAGGTTCATCCCACTTCCGTACGCGCCCAATTCAATCTCGGCCGTTTACGTTCCTCGCAAAAGAAATTCGAAGAAGCAGTTGAACCACTGACCAAGGCCATCGAACTGCAACCGGATTCAGGTGATGCGAACTATTTGCTGGGCGAGTGTTACCTGCAACTCAAGAAAGGCTCGAAAGCGGTTCCATATCTGAACGAAGCGGCGAAGCTCGGACGCTCGGACGCTCATCTCCGTCTCGGCTGGCTCTACAACGCCGCGGGCATGAAAGACAAAGCCGCGGTCGAATACGAAGAGTATTTGAGGAAAAATCCCGATTATCCCGAGCGTAATAAGCTGAAAGAGTACATCACCGCCAATAAAAAGAGCTAACAAAAAGAAAGAACGGCCAGTTGACCAGTAGTGCTTCGCTTGCTAAGGTCGCGCGTGACCTCAGGGAGTGCTACCGCCAATGGGAAAATTTTCAAAATACGTAGAAGTCATTGCGAATGTCCTCATTGTCGTCGTCGCGGTGTTGTGCCTGTTTTTACTCTGGCAGAAATACTTCAGAACCCAACCAGCACCCCAGAAAACAGAACAAGCAAATCGACCCGCGCCGAAGGTGCCTGTTGTAGGTAGCAAGGTCTCGGCTGTAGATGTCGATTGGTCGAAGAGCAAGAAAAACGTACTGCTTGTGCTGCAAGTCGGATGTCGTTTTTGTAGTGAGAGCGCCGAGTTCTACCAGACGCTGATGCAGCAGACGAAAGACAAAGGCGTAAGCGTATTAGCAGTTCTTCCGCAAAGCAAGGAAGAAGCAAGAAAATACCTCGACAACCTGCAGCTCTCTAACCTCGACACTAAACAAGCTGCAATGAATACCCTCGACGTCAGCGGCACACCCACTCTCATCGTCACCGATGACAAAGGTCAAATCACAAACGTGTGGGTCGGCAAGCTGCCGCCCGAAAAGCAGAATGAGGTTCTGAGTCTTTTATCAAGCTAACTCAGTTTCTTCCTCTTCCCCCTCAAGTTACTAAACACTTCTTACTCAAGGAAGGTATAGGTATGTTTCATAAACCTCTGGTGCGGTGTACTCTGCGCCTGTTCACGTTAGCCATCATGGTTGGCATGTTGTGCTTTCTTGTCACTACCGAAAAGGTAGCGGCCGGAACGCTCGAAGAGTGTGAACAAGCATTCGCTTTTTGCCTCTACGAGAATTGTCCGGGACTCACTGGTCAAGCCTATGACGATTGCCGTGCTGCCTGCGATCTCACTTACGAATCATGCCGATGGAACGGTGATTACCAACCCGGCCCGGCGCCATTTATAGTGGAAGACAATCGCTGGCAAACCTGTATTTCAGCTACTGAGAATTGCTGGCTGCTTGATTCGCCGTTCGACATCCTGATGTGCGATAAGGAGATCAGCGACTATTGCGATGAGCACTATCCGAGGCCTTGATCGTGAGGCGTTCACAATAAGGAAGGCGGCGCGGACACGATCCGGCGCCGCTTTTTTTGTGACATCGCGTCTCCTGTTGGTCTACAATTCTTCGTGTTGCGCTTTGTCTTCACTAAATTCTTCTACGTTCTTGCGGCGCTCGCTTTCATTCCGCTTTCACTCGCGTGGCAGCGCCCCTGGCTGGCGTGGGTCGCGCTCGCTTACGACGTTCTCCTCATCATCGCGGCAATCGTCGATTCAAAGTTGAGCGATCTGCCGAAAGGCTTTCAGGTCACGCGGCACTTTGGCAGCCGGTTCGCGATGGGCGCGGAAACGGAAGTAAAAATTCATCTTCATAACGCCTCAAACCGCGCGGTTTCTTTGATTGTCAAAGACGAGTTTCCGCCGCAGATGATTCTCAAAGGTGAGCGCGAGGGTGAAGTGAAAGTCGACGCTCACAGCACTGCGACGTTGATCTATGCAGTGACGCCTCCACGGCGCGGCCGTTTTGAGTTTGGTTACGTGGCGTTGCGGTTTCGTTCGCGGTTCAATCTCGTTTGGTGCGACGCGCGCCTAGCCGAACCGATGGCGGTGAAGGTCTACCCGAACATGCGCCGCGCGCGTGAAGCCGAGTTGAAAGCGCTCGGTGCGCGTTCAATGGTTTCATCTCATCGCAAAACATCGTGGCGTGGTGAAGGACGCGAGTTTGAATCGATGCGCGACTACGTTCGCGGCGACGAACTGCGTCACATCTCCTGGACCGCCACCGCGCGACGTGGAAAGCTCACGACGCGCCAGTATCAAATCGAACGCGATCAAACGATCCTCGTCGCTCTCGATTCCGGCCGCTTGATGACCGCGCGCATCGAACAGGAAACAAAACTCGACTCCGCGGTGCACGCAACTCTCTCGCTTTTTTCCGCCGCCGCGCGTGCCGGCGACAACGCGGGACTGATTGTGTTTGGCCGCCGTATCAAGAGTTACTTGCCGCCGAGTCGCGGCCGCGATCACATCGATGCCGCACTCGAAGCGCTCTACGCGGTCGAGCCGGAAATGATCGAGCCTTCGTATCCGCACGCGTTTGAGTTCATCGCCGCCAACAGCAAACGTAGATCCCTCGTTATTCTGCTCACCGATCTCGTGGATGAAGAAGGGTCGAAAGAACTGCTCAATTCGCTACATCTGCTTCGTCCGCGCCACCTGCCGCTGGTTGTTACGATTGCCGATCGAGATCTCAAAGCAGTAGTGCAGGGAGTTCCTGAGACCGTGCACGATCTGTTTACGCAATCAGTTTCCGAAGAGATCATTTACCATCGTGAGGCCGCGTTGCGAATGGTTGAATCGGTTGGCGGTCTCGCGCTCGACGTCACCGCGGCGGCACTCGCGCCGGCATTGCTGGAAACGTATCTAAAGGTGAAGGAACGCGGCTTACTCTGATTCAGTTTGGGGCGCCGGTTCGTGACCGACGAACAGCAGGTAACTGTACAACGCGAGTCCGGTCAGCGCTGCGATGCTGTACTTGATTCGCGGATCGATTGCTGCCGGTGAAACAAATCCCTCGATAGTTCCTGCCACCACCAGCAAGAGCGCAACTCCGATCATCAAACGAACCGCTTCCATGCCGCGCGTCCGCAAGGCATCAGAGCGCGTTAGATTACCCGGCATAATCATCGCACTGCCGATCAGCAACCCCGCGCCGCCGGCGATAAAAATGCACGACAGTTCGACGACGCCGTGCGCCACCATAAACGTCACGAGGTCGTTGCCGAAACCGGCTTTGTAAGTCAGCGCGAGCACGGACGCGATGTTCGCGCCGTTGAAAGCCATATAGAAAAGCGTTCCGACTCCGGCTAACGCGCCGAAGGCAAACGTATAGATCGTGACCTGAATGTTGTTGGTCATGATCGCGCTGGCGCCGACCTGGTTACTCTGGTTCAGTGATTCCCACCAGTGAGTTTTGGTTTCAATGTACAACTCGCGAAAGGCCGGATCGACGCCGACGAGTTCTGAAAAATCCGGATCGTATTTGGTGGCCACGAAGCTCAGCACTCCGAAAAGCGCGAAAGTGGCGAACGCGACGAACGTGTAGGCCCAGGTGCGGCGAAACGTTTGCGGCAGCTCGTGCGTGAAGTAGCGGCGAATTCGTTTGCCGCCTTGCGCGTCGGCGCGATAGATGCGGCCGTGCGCGCGGATGACAAGACTGTTGAGGTAATTAACGAGCCGCGGATCTCTCGACTCCGCGCGAGCAATAGCCAGGTCAGACGCGGTGCGCCGGTAGATGCGGCCGAGCTCGCGTACCTCCTCGCGGCCCAAACGTCGCAACGAAGCATGATCGAGTAGCTTGAGCAGGTCTTCGAGCCGTTGCCAGGCGTTTTTGCGTTGACTGATGAAACGGTCGGAAGGCATCTTGTCGTAGTGTAACTTTGCTCCGGTCAAAGTCAACGAAAAGATGCAACCACTCGTCGAATGTGTTCCCAATTTCAGTGAAGGGCGAAAGCCCAGGACGGTGCGGACGATTGCCGAGGCAATCGCGGCTGTTGAGACGGCGTGCGTGCTGGACACGCATATCGATCCGGATCATAACCGTTCCGTGATTACGTTCGTGGCTACGCCTGAGAAAGTGGTCGAAGCAGCCGTGCGCGCTGTGAAACGCGCGTCGGAATTGATCGACATGCGCAAACATCAGGGCGAACACCCTCGTTTGGGCGCGACGGACGTGTTGCCGTTCATTCCGGTCCATGCGGTGACAATGGAAGACTGTGTTCGCCTGGCCCATGAAGCAGGCAAACGCATCGCGAGTGAGCTATCAATTCCCGTTTACTTTTACGAACAGGCTGCGCGGCGTTCCGATCGAATTAATCTGGAGGACGTGCGGCGCGGTGCCTTGGAGTTATTGCGCGAACAGATCACTTCGAACCGTGAACGCGCGCCGGATGAAGGTGTGCCTGCGATTCACGACACTTCGGGCGCGATCGCAGTGGGTGCGCGTCCGTTCCTGATCGCATTCAACGTCGTGCTGCGCAGTGACGACATCACGATCGCGCGCCAGATCGCGAAAGCCATCAGGGCGCGCAACGGCGGTTTGCCGTTTCTGAAAGCGCTGGGTTTTCGATTGTCGACGCGGAGTTGTGTGCAGGTGTCGATGAACTTAGTGAATTATGAAGTCACGGGAATGGACGCGGCTTATGATGCAATTAAACGTGAAGCTGAGCGGTTGGGAGTTGAGATCAACAGCACGGAAATCGTCGGCCTCGTGCCGCGCGCTGCGCTGGATCGCGAAGCCGAGTACTTCACCAAACTCGAAAACTTTTCCGAATCAAAGATCCTCGAGAACCAGATTGCTAACTGCCCAGGCCTATAGCTAACTGCCGAGCTTGATAACCTCCGCGCGCAAGCGCTCGTGCCGCTGCATGAGCTTCAGATACGTTGTCTCCTCAGCCGCGCGCTTTGCGCGAACGATCCTTCCTACCATCCGGCTTTCATCCCCGGTCCAACTGGCCTCACGTATCAAAGACGCCAACGATTCGAACTTTCGTCCCTGCATTCTGAGCCCGATCTTTCGCACCTGAAACCGATCCCAATCTCCAACACGCCGCTCATCGAGTTCAAAAATCATCGGACTCTCCGCCAGCTTCCGCAGCGTACGAGCCGAAGTGCGATAACCCTTTCGCGTCGCGATCTGCTGTTCTTCTTTTTCAGTCAGACGCATTGCCTCTGGCTTCGTCGAACGGAAGCCAAGCTTGCGATAAAACCAGAACGCGCCCGACTCGATGCCTTCTTCATTTTCGTGGCCGATCTGATACGGCTCGATCGCAAACGCGGTTACACCCGCGAAGTGGCGCATCACGTTCAGGATCCGCGCGTACAACCAAGCGGTCTCGCCGTCGCGAAAGGTGTAGTAAAGATTGAACCCGCTTTCCATCCGCTCAAACAGCGACAGCCCTTCGAAGTAACCGATTGGCACGCCGTTCTTGTAGATCATCGTCGCGTGAGAAGCCCGTAGCGGCAGGCGTTTCTCGGGCGGCAAACCGAAGAGATGTAGTTGAACGCCACGGCCTAAGTCTGTTTGATAGACGTGCGCCGGATCGCCGTGGGTAAAGCCGTAAAGCTCGCGATAGCGAATCGTCGACGCTTCAAGCGCCAGGTTCAAAGCCTGTTCGCCATCCTGCCGAGACAACTTAACGAACTGAGGCGGTGGGGCATTCAACTCGTCGCGGAGATTAACGTCACGGCGTTGAATAAAAGGCTCGCGATGATAAAACACGCTGCCGTGCGGCGCGCGTAAACCGGTTCGAGTCGAACGAAAACGCGGCGTCCATTGCACGTAGATCTGTTGTGAGTCGTAGAGCTCCGCTTTCTCTCGATCCTGCTTGGCTAGTTCGTCGAAACGTTCTACTAACCACGAAATCTCCGATTGACGGCCACGCGCCGCCGCCAACCACTTTCGATAAGGTACATTCGCTTCAACGTTCGCGTCTTCTTCCAACAGCGGCATAAAACGCGGCCAGGTTTCGGCTAATCGATTTTCACTCTCAAACCACTCCCAAAAGATTTCGAGTTGTGTTGGAAAATGCTCGGCCAGCCAACGAACGATGTAGAAGCTGAACGTGTCAGTCACGGAGGTGCCGGCGACACCCGAAACACTTGGGTGCTCGAGACCCGACAGGTCCACCTCACGCTCGCGCAGTTTCGAAACCCTGCCTGCAAAGGCACGAAGTTGTTCTTCAGCAAGCCGCGCAACCGTCGCGTTGTGAGGATGCGCACGAACAAACAGCAGCAACTCGTGAAGCCGAATCAGCGTCTCGGGATCATTAATCCGCTTCCGCTTGAGGCGTTCGAGCAGCGACTGCACTCGCTGTGCATCTCGCGGACCGAAACTGGTTTTTAGTTTGTCGAGTTGATCGAGAGCCACGGATTTTCACAGACTAACACGGATTGTTTTTAGGATTTACGTAATTCTCTTGTCTGTGTCATCCGTGTCTATCTGTGGCTAAACCTACGCCCGGCGAATGAACTTTGCTGCGATCCAACCGGCGAGCACGAGTGCGGAAAGAATGATCCAGTTGTAGCGATCGCCGTAGGTCACACCGGGATAGTGATTGCTGATCATGATGAACACAACCGGCACGGCCATGAACGTGTTTTGTTTGGACCGCAGCTTGGCGCGTGCGGAAAGGCGTTCGTCGGGTTTGCGTCCTTTGTTCAGCGCCGCGATCATCTTTCGTTGTGAGGGCAGAATGTGCATCCAAACATTCGCGGCCATGATCGTGCCGAAGATCGCGCCGAGGTGAATGTAAGCCGCGCGCCCACTGAACACGTGCGTCAGTCCGTAAGCGAGCGCCACGATCAGAATATAAGCAACGACTGCAAACGCCTTTTCGTTACGGCCCAGTGGCGACGCCATCATCACGTCGTAAACAAAACCCGAGGCGATGATTACGCCGATGCCCAACGCGACTGCCCAACCGGGACTGATGTCGTAAACATCCGCGTCGATCAGCGCGCCGCCGCCGAGATAATAAACAAGCACCAGCAACGCGAACCCGCTCAGCCACGTCACGCCGGCTTCCCAGCGAAACCAGTGCAACGTTCGCGACGCGAGGTCAGGCACTTTTCGCCGTTCGACAACGTAGAAACCGCCGCTATGGACCATCCAAATCTGCGCCGAAGCGCCGGTGGCCGCCACCGCTTTTTCTTCTTCAGTCAAACGCGCGTCGAGCCACGTGAAGTAGTAGGTCGTACCTACCCACATGATGCCGGCGAAGACGTGTGTCCAACGAAAGAGAAGGTTAAGCCATTCGTTGAGAGTGGGATCGAGAATCATCAGAGACGAGTTGTTAGCTTCCGCGATAGGTCGAGTAGCCGTAAGGGCTGATCAGCAACGGCACGTGATAATGCTGTGATGGATCGTCGACATTGAACACGACCGTCACTTGCGGATAGAAACAGGCAAGACTCAGCGAAGAGAAATACGGTTCAGTGTCGAAGACGAGCCGGTAGGTTCCGTTTGACACCGGGCGATCGACGAGAAAGAACGGCTTCACGCGGCCGTCTTCGTCGGTCCATGCGTGGCTCAGTTCGGTCCAACTCTCGTCGTTGTTTTGGTGTTCGAGAGAGACCGCCACGCCACTGGCGGGCGCGCCGCGCGAGGTGTCGAGTATGTGGGTGGAAATCGTGCTCATGAAATCCGCTTATGACTGCTGCTTATGAATGCTCGACTAGTTTCCGCAATCTCAATTCAGTGATCTTTGCTTGTTCCCCGGCGGCGATCGGCAATTCCGTTGACGCGTCGTTTGGCAGTCGCTGTTCGAGCAGGGCCAGTATCTCATCAGATGACTTGCCCGTGGCGCAAACTATGAAAATAAAACCGAATTTCTTTTCGTAATCGAGGTTTAGCTGCGCCAGTTTGTCGATCGTTTGCTGTGCGGCGTTTTGGACACCCTGTTGTTCCTGCGCCGACCATTGTTGAGACTGTGCGGAGACAGCGTTCGCTGCTTTGCGCTCACCGATCCTGGGATGACTGCGAAACGCTTCGAGCCAATCGGTTTCGTTGAGTGACCACCAAACGTCGTTTGCCTTCGCGAGCAGTTGTTCGAGCGACGCGTAAGGCCGGTGGCGTTCGATGGTTGCCGCCCAGCGCGTTGCGCCGCAGCATTTCAACAATTCCGTACGCGCTTCTTCCGGATCGAGTTCGTTCAACCACGCGAGATCGTGCATCGCTGTCACTCGCCCAATGTCCCATAGACGCGCAACCGGCTTACACCGCCGTCCGGAAAGATATTGAATCGCAGGTGCGAAACGACGCCTGCGTCTGTCAGTTCGCGATCGAAGTAATGGCGCGTGTGTGCCTGGAGTTTGGTGCGCGGCAAGACGTTGGTCCATACAAGATCATCAAGATCCGCGGAACCGGAAACGTCGCACACCTCGAGCGAACAGCTTTCGGGAAAGTTGCCTTTGAAGTGCGACGTGTCTACTTCGATCGATTGAATCTGTCCTCGCCGCGCGAGTTTGATGATGGCCCAATCATGTCCTGGACCACGACGCCGTTTCGTCTCCCAACCGTCGCTCATGTCCGCGGCGCGGCCCGGCATGATCAGATTGTGACGATGACCAAAAAACATGTCGCTACACGAAAGCACGAGCGCGCCGTTTTCCGCCGCCGCCAGATCGACATGGCCACCGGCGCGTTTGAGCCGTTCCCAATCAGGTACGACCTCACCATAAACGCGCAGCCGCGCGACGCCGCCGTCAGGAAAAATCCGGAAACGAAGATGCGTGATCCGCTGACCGTATTCGATAGCAAATGGATTCTGCGAATCTCCGGCGAGAGGCGACTGCGGTAACAACGGCGCCCACTGGACCGACTCATCGAGCAACTCTTCTTCAGTCGGCAGTCCGTCGAATGCTGCCCCGTCAAGCGAACAATGCTCCGGGTAGTTCCCGCGGAAGTAACTCGTATCAACCACCACGCCCCGAATGATTCCCGCCAAACCCAACCGCACGATGCACCAATCAAAACCGGGCGTACGCCGGCGTCGACTCTCCCATCCGTCCATCCACTTGCCGCGGTCCGTATACTTTCCCTCGACAAAGATCGGCTCACTCGCCTTCAACAAATTCTCTTTCGGCGCAAAGAAATCATCATTAGCGACGAGCACCGCACCGCCAATCTTCTCTGAAGCTAGATCAATTAATTCCGTGAAGTTCATAAGCCACAAAGAGGCACAAAAGGCACAAGAAGCACAAGAGACCTGAATCAGTTAAGAATATACTTTTTTATCTCAAGTCGCGGAGCGCCGAAGTTGATTAAGAGTCCATGCTCGATTCGCGCTGCACGAAGGTAACCCAGGAGTTGGGCTGTGTGTGCGTCAACCAAAGCAGTACAACCTTTGATTTCACAGATGATGCGTTTGTCTACGAACAGATCTGCGATCAGTAAGCCGAGAAGTGTTCCGTCTTCGTCAAACACCCTCATTCGTTCCTGTTGCTCGACTTTAATATCCTGCTTGCGAAGCCGGTTCGCGAGTGCGTTTTCATAAATCCTTTCGTTGAACCCGCTACGCAAATAATGATGAATCTCAAAGCTAGTCTTTCGAATTATGTCGCACAGTGTGAAGATGCTCCGGTCGTGAGGATCCGTCGCCATAAACTAACCTTCCTTCTTTTAACTGTTTTTGTGCCTTTTGTGCTTCTTGTGCCTCTTTGTGGCTATCATATATTTTTCTCCCGCGAAGAAAAGTCTTTTCCACAACTCCAGTTAAGGATTCACCGTGATAAGGGGTGAGTTTGTGACGATGTTCGAGGTGCGTACCGTCGACGATGAAGTCGCGATTCGGGTTCCAGATGGTGATGTCTGCGTCGCAACCGGCGGCGATCGAGCCTTTGCGCGATGAGAGCGAGACTTGGCGCGCGGGATTTGTGCAGAGCCAGTTCGTTAAGTCGCGCAAGGAAAAGCCGCGGCGCCGTGCTTCAGTCCAGGTCACTGGTAGACGCAGTTGCAACGACGCGATGCCGCCCCAAGCCTCCATGAAATCGCCGGTCTCGCGCGCTTTCATGCTCGCAGGACACGGCGAGTGGTCCGACACGACCATGTCGATCGTGCCGTCAGCCAAACCTTGCCAAAGCTTTTCGCGGTTCTCGCTTTCGCGGATGGGCGGGCAGCATTTGAACTCCGTCGCGCCATCGGGAATCGTCTCCGCTGTGAAGTGGAGATAGTGTGGACACGTCTCGGCAGTAATCTTCACGCCCGCCGTCTGCGCCTCGCGCAGCAGTGGCAACGCGTCAGACGAAGAAAGATGAACGATGTGTACACGCGTACCGAATTCACGGCTCAAACCAATCATCAATTCAATCGCCTCATTCTCCATCGAGCGAGGCCGCGAACGAAGAAACGCTTCGTAGTCTGTTCCGTCCGTGGCCTTCATCGGTCCGGGAAGCTCCGCGTGCACGATCAACATCGCACCGAGCCGCGAAAGTTCCGGCATCGCAATGCGCAGGTCATCTTCAGTAACGTGCGGAAACTCATCCACACCCGACGGAACAAGAAAACACTTGAAACCAACGACGCCCGCCGCAAACATCGGCGCCAACTCAGACGTGTTCCCCGGCACAACGCCACCCCAAAACCCCACGTCGACAAAACAATCATCCTTCGCTGCATCGAGTTTTGTTTTGAAACCGGCGAGT
>DATEHX010000047.1:0-4087 GCA_035279345.1 Pyrinomonadaceae bacterium
TGTGCAAAGCGATATCAATGCCTCCAACCTCGCTTACCTGGTCTACACCTCAGGTTCGACCGGACGGCCGAAAGGAATCCTCGTCGAACACAGTTCAGTGGTTAATGCCAGCTACAGTTTCATAAACAATCATCAACTGACCGAGCGTGACCGCCTTTTGCAGTTTGCTTCATTGAGCTTTGACGTGGCGGCTGAAGAATTTTTCACGACGTGGTTGAGTGGCGGATGCGTCGTCATGCGGCCCGAGCAAACGCTGAGCTCATTCGCTGAATTCACGACGTTTTTGCAGCGTGAGAATGTGAGCGTCGTGAATCTCCCGGCGTCGTTCTGGTTGGAATGGTTGACTGCGCTAACGGATCAGGGAAGCGAAATACCGAAGTCGTTGCGGCGCGTGATCGTGGGCAATGAGAAGAGCCTTGAGGAAACACTTGCAAAGTGGCAGCGCCTGATTGGACCAACCGTTGAATGGCGTAACGCCTACGGGCCGAGTGAGACTACTATCACTGCAAGCAATTATGAACCCTCGAGCACAGGTTCGAAGCGTGAAGAGAAGAGCGCGGTGCCTATTGGCCGACCTGTGATGAACGTGCAGATGTACGTGCTCGATAGCGCGCTACAGATCGTGCCCACCGGCGTGACCGGGGAGTTGTTCATTGGCGGCGACGGTGTTGCTCGCGGATATCACAAACAACCAGCACAAACAGCGGAAAAGTTTCTTCCTAATCCCTACGGCCGCAAGAGCGGCGAACGTTTTTACCGAACCGGCGATGCAGCACGGTTTCGAGCTGACGGAAACATCGAATTCCTTGGACGCGTCGACGAGCAGGTCAAGGTCAGAGGATTCAGGATCGAACCGGGAGAGATTGAAGCCGTACTGGCCCAACATGAGAGCGTTCGCGAAAGCGTTGTCGTGGCGGGCGACGACGGGCGCGGCGGACAGCGTCTGATTGCTTACGTCGTTAGTAATAAAGGCGATCTTCGGACGGACGAGCTGCGCGAGTTCTTAAAGCGGAGGCTAACGGAGTACATGATTCCTTCCGGCTTTGTGATGCTGGAAAACTTGCCCCGTAACGCAAACGGTAAAGTGGATCGGCGCGCTCTCCCCAATGCAGACAGCACAAACACTGACGCAAACGAAACCTACATTGCGCCACGCTCAGCGACTGAGCGCACGATCGCAAACATCTGGCAGGAAGTTCTCAAGGTAGACAACGTTGGTATCAACGACAACTTCTTCGGTCTGGGCGGGCATTCCCTGTTGCTGGTCCACGCGCAAAGTAAAGTCAGCGACGCCTTGCGAGTAAAGGTTTCGATGATTGAAATGTTCAAGTACCCGACGATCAGCGCACTTGCTGAGCATTTGAGCGAACAACTCAGCTCGATACCGTCCTCGCTACCCACACGAAATCAAGCCGGAACGCGCGTGCAATCCTTGAATCGCCAGCGGCAGTTGCGGCAACGAGTCACCACGAACAGGTAATCCTGATCCATCCTTTGATCCTGTAAAAGTAAACTAACAAACAATGAGCTCACTAGACGATCATGCCGCTTCGGAAGTTGCGGTCATCGGCCTTGCCGGTCGTTTCCCGGGCGCGCGAAACGTAGACGAGTTTTGGAAAAACCTTCGTGACGGCGTGGAGTCTGTCTCCTTCTTCACAAAGGAAGAACTGCTCGGCTCGGGAGCTGATCCCGATCAGCTTGCCGCGCCTGAGTACGTGCCCGCAAAAGCCATTCTGGAAGATGTCGAACTATTCGACGCCGCTTTCTTCGACTTCAGTCCGCGCGAAGCCGAGATGCTCGATCCGCAGCACCGTGTGCTGCTCGAATGTGCAATTGAAGCCTTCGAACACGCCGGGTACTACCCGGAAAGTTTCAAAGGTCGAGTAGGCGTTTATGCGGGAGTGAGCGCCGGCAGCTATTTAAGCGTGAACTTATCGTCGCATCAGGAGTTGATCGAACGCGTCGGCGCGTACCAGGTTGATATCGGCAATCACGCCGAGTTTGTACCGACGACTATCTCGTTCAAGTTAAATCTCAAAGGTCCAAGCATAAATATCCAGACCGCGTGCTCGACATCGCTCGTCGCTGTGCATGTTGCTTGCCAGAGTTTGCTAAACGGCGAGTGTGACATGGCGCTCGCCGGCGGAGGCTCGATTACATTTCCGCGCAAGGAAGGCTACTTCTATCAGGAGGAAGGAATTCTTTCACCGGATGGTCACTGCCGAACCTTCGACTCGGAGGCCCGCGGCACGGTTGGAGGCGAAGGCGCGGGTCTCGTTGTTTTGAAACGTTTGGTCGACGCCCTCGCGGATGGCGATACCATTCACGCAATCATCAAAGGCTCTGCCGTCAACAACGATGGCTCATTGAAGATCGGTTATACCGCGCCAAGCGTTAACGGTCAGGCTGAGGTCATTGCCGACGCACTCGCGATGTCCGGCGTCAGTGCTGAATCGATCGATTACATCGAAGCGCATGGAACCGCGACTGCTCTCGGCGACCCAATTGAAATAGCCGCACTAACGCAAGCTTTCGACGTTGACCCGCAGACGAAAAGTTTCTGCGCCATCGGATCAGTTAAAACCAATCTTGGTCATCTCGATGCGGCAGCAGGCGTGGCTGGATTGATCAAAACAATTCTGGCACTCAAACACAGGCAAATTCCGCCGAGCCTCCATTACAAACAGCCGAATCCGAAAATCGACTTCGCCCAAAGCCCTTTCTTCGTCAACGACAAACTTGTCGAATGGAAGCGAACCGCGACACCGCGACGCGCCGGCGTCAGCTCTTTTGGTATCGGCGGGACCAACGCGCATGTGGTGGTGGAGGAACCACCCTCACCTGAACCCTCGACGTTGCACGCAAGGCCGCAGCACCTATTGGTACTCTCAGCCAAAACCAGCTCGGCGCTGGAAACAGCAACGGCAAATCTAACCGCGTACCTGAAACAAAACAGTGACGCCAATCTCGCGGACGTTGCCTACACGTTGCAGCTCGGGCGCGGCGGCTATAGTCACCGGCGCTTTCTGGTTTGTAAGGATCGCGACGACGCGCTGTCTGCGCTGGAAACACGCGATGCGTCGCGTCTGTTTACACACTTTCAAGAACCGAGGCATCGATCGGTCGCTTTCATGTTTCCGGGTCAAGGCACTCAGTACGTCGGGATGGCGCGTGGACTTTATCGAAGCGAGCCGGTCTTTCGCGAGTACATCGATCTTTGCGCGGAACAATTGTCCACGCATTTAAATCTCGATCTGCGCGAGGTGCTTTATCCGAGCGAAGAAGCAGACGCGGAAGCCAATCGTTTGCTCGGCCAGACTTTCGTTACGCAACCAGCGCTCTTTTGTATTGAATATGCGTTGGCCCAACTCTGGATGAGTTGGGGTGTGGTCCCAGCGGGGATGATCGGTCACAGTATCGGCGAATATGTGGCTGCGTGTCTGGCCAACGTTTTCTCTCTCGAAGACGCACTCGCGCTGGTGGCCGCACGCGGACAACTGATGCAGCAGCTACCCTCAGGAGCGATGCTCGCCGTGATGCTGTCGGAAACCGAGACACGTTCATTGCTACACGAAGGTCTCGCGCTGGCCGCGGTTAACGGAGCAAAGAACTGTGTCGTCTCCGGCACCTCTTTAGCAATCGAGACGCTCCACGATCAGCTCAAGCAGCAAGACGTACACTCGCAGGTGCTTCATACCTCTCATGCTTTTCACTCTGAGATGATGGAGCCGATTCTCGAAGCGTTTACCGATCGAGTCAAACAAGTCAAACGCAACGCGCCGGCAATTCCCTTTCTCTCCAACGTCACGGGCACGTGGCAAAACGGTGAGCCAGCGACTGATCCCACGTACTGGTCGCGCCACCTGCGACAAACGGTGCGCTTCGCCGACGGACTCGGCCATCTACTTCAGGATGCGGAAAGAATCTTGTTGGAGGTCGGTCCCGGACAAACATTGAACGCGCTCGTGAGACAGCGTACCTCGCAAATCGGAAACCAGGTTGTTCTTAGCTCGTTGCCACGTGCGCGCGATACGTATACCGATACCGAGTTTTTGCTGAACAGTGTGGGCAAGTTCTGGCTGGCCGG